>NZ_JARXHY010000002.1:300000-552935 GCF_031127815.1 Pelagicoccus sp. SDUM812003
CCTCGAATCACGATAGGGAAAAAGTATCCCGCATTGAGCAGACCGCTCAGCAGGAAGACCCCCAGAGCCAGGGCATGTCCGGAATCCAGGCTTCCCATGCTCAGCCACCACTTGCTTAAAAAGCCGTAGATCGGAGGAATGCCCGCAAGGCCCAGCGAGCCGATACCGAAAGCGGCAAAGGTCCACGGCATTCGCCGACCCAGTCCGTCGAGCTGTGAAATTTCCGTCTTGTGGGAGTGCACGATGATTGCCCCCGCGCAAAAGAAGAGAGTGATCTTCATCACCGCATGCGCCGACAAATGCATGAGACTGCCGGTCAACGCCGCTGGTGAAGCGAGGGCGGCGCCCATAACGATATACGACAGGTGCCCGACCGTTGAATACGCCAGCCGCTTCTTCAAATTGTCCTGGCGAAGGGCGATCAAGGAGGCCAGCAGGATGGTGGCGCCTGCGAACAAGGCCAGCAGCACGTCTAAACCATGGGTCCGCATCATTTCCGGACCGAATACGAATCCGGTCACGCGGAGCACGCCGAAGGCTCCAGATTTCACTACGGCCACCGCGTGTAGCAAGGCGCTCACCGGAGTTGGGGCCACCATCGCAGCCGGAAGCCAGCTGTGCAGCGGCATCACACCGGCCTTCACGCCCACTCCCACCATAAAAAGCAGGAAGAGCAGCTTAAGTTCGCCCTCTCCAAACGCCCCTTCGGGAATGAGACCACCGGCGGTGAAGCTAATGTCGCCCACCCGCACGTTTACCCACACCGTGGCCGCGAGAAACATCAAACCGGCCGTCAGGGCATAGCCAAGGTACATACGACCGGAACGAATCGCGTCGGGCGACTCCTTGTGCACGACAAGCGGATAGGTCGCCAAAGTGAGCAGCTCGTAGAAAATGAGAAACGTGATCAGGTTGTCGGAGAAAGCGATGCCGAGCGTCGCCGACAAGCTAAGAGCAAAGCTAGCGAAAAACCGGGTCTGCTTCTTCTCGTGATGCCCCCGCATGTAGCCGAGCGCGTAGGCGGTCGTCACGATCCAGAGCCCAGAGGCAACCAGAGCGAATAGCACGCCCAAGGGATCCGCCACCAGCCTCAAGCTCACACCGGGCACGATCTCCAGTAGCGTCAGCCCGACCGATTCGCCGCGCAGGGCTCCCGGCACTAGAGTGAGCACAAAAGCGAACTTGACCCCGGCCGCTAGGAAACTCCAAGCCTCGCGCAGGTTCGGTTTCCGCGAGCTGAGCAGAATTGCTGGTATCGCCGCCATGGATACAAGCACGGCAAGCAAGGGCACCAGAGAGTAGTTTGAAAGCGCTTCAGTCGTCATGGGATCAGAATCCTGGCAACATGGGGCTAATGAACTTCGATACGATGACTACGTTGCCGAAACCAAGTACCAGAAGAGAGAGGGCTAGAGCGAGCGTCGACACGCTCATCACTATCGGGAGGCGAGAGCTTTCAGACGCGGTCTCCGACTCGTCGTCTTTGCCGAGGTACATCTTTTCGAGCACTCGGAAGAAATAAACCGCGTTGAGCAAGCTGCTGATCACAATCACGACGATTATCGCCCAACTGCCCTGTTCGTAGCTGCCTAGAAGCAGGTACCACTTGCTGAAGAATCCAGCGGCCGGCGGGAGTCCGATCATCGAAATCGATGCCAACGCGAAACAAGCGCAGGTCACTGGCATCTTGCGGCGAAGCGAAGCGTTGAGCCCCTTGATGGAAATCCCATGGCCCTGACGCTCCAGATTCGCGGTCACCAGAAAAAGACAGGCCTTCATCACCGCGTGGTTGATCACATGCAGCACAGCTCCGATATAGCCGTAAGGAGTCGCTAAGCCGAAACCGACCGCGATGTACCCGATCTGAGCCACGCTACTATAGGCCAGCATCCGTTTAAGGTTGTCTTGGGCGATCGCCATCACAGAGCCCCAGATGATGCCCACAGCTCCGAGCGCAAGCACCACGTCGAACACCCGCAAATCGACCGCCAAGGCTTCGTAAGGCAGCACCTCGTATCCGAGCCGCAGCAATGCGTAGGCCGCTACCTTGGTTCCGAGCGGAGCCACCAGAGCCGTGCTGGTCGCAGGGGCGTTGGTATACACGTCCGGTAGCCAGTAGTGCAGCGGCAGGAGGGCCATCTTGATGCCAAGTCCTACTAAAATGAATACAACCGCCAAGACGGTGGAAGAATCGAGGCCCGTCACCCGCAGGATTTCAGCCACGTCGCCCATGTTCAGCGAACCGGTGTTCGCCAGCAACAGACCGATACCCAGCAAGTAGAAAGACGCTCCAATCGTGCCGATGATCAGGTAGCGGAAGGAAGAGAGAGCGGCCTTGGGGCTGCCGCATCCGAGCACCGCATAACCTGCCAAGGCGCTGATTTCGAGAAAGACGTACAAGTTGAACAAGTCACCCGTTCCCACGATCCCGCTGAATCCGGCCAACAGCAGCAGCGCCGACGCATAGTACGGCATGATGCTACGCCCGCCGACATCCCTCTCCACGGACTCACGCGAGTGCAGCAATACGAAGGCGGACACCGCCCCAATGGCGAAGGTGAAGAAACAGGACAAGGGATCCGCGATCAGCTCGATTCCGATCGGCGGCGCCCAATTTCCCATCTCGTAGTGGATCGGTCCCTGGGTCGCCGTCAGCCAAAGACCGTAACCGCCTAGACAAGCGACCACCGTGCTTCCCAGCCAAGCTAGGGTCGCAGGCAGTCCACGTGCGATCTTGCCCGCCAAGGGCATGAGCAGGGCGAGAAACAGATAGAGAAGAATGGGGAGTGCCGGCAGGTGCTGAGCGATCATTTAGATGCCTCCTGCTGAATCTTTTCCTCATCCAGGCTACCGTAGCCGCCGTAGACGCGTATCAGAAGAGAGAGGGCGACTCCCACTGTGGCCACTCCCACTACGATTGCTGTGAGCATCAACGCGTGCGGCAACGGATTCATGTAAGCGTCTGCCTGCTCCAGCGAAATAGTCGGATCCTTCACCGGCACGGTTCCGCCCTCCTTGTAGGCGAGCAATATGAAAAAGAGAATGATCGCCGCCTGGAAGACAGTCATCCCGATCACCTTCTTCACGTAGTTGCGTTTAAGCAGCATCCCATACAAGCCCACCGTCAACAGCAGGAAGCACATCAGATACGCCGAATAGTCTCCGAAAAAAACCGTCATCGTTCGCTCTCCTCTTCCCTATCCGTCAACGCGTCGAAAATCGACACCAGCACTGACATCACCGCCAGGGCTACACCAAGCTCGATCACCAGAATCCCCCAGTAGTGCATAGATTCGGGGGAAAGTCCGATCGAAGGCCCCGCGTCGTACTGCAGGAATTTACCACCAAAAAACATGCCGATCAGTCCAACGCCTCCGAAAATCCAAGCTCCGATCGCTCCGATTCCCAAGGCCGAACCCGAAGCCAAATCGCCTTGGCTCGCTTCGCGGCCCTCACCGATTCGCAACAGGATAACCGCCGACGCCAGCAAGGCGCCGCCTTGGAAGCCTCCCCCAGGACTGTAGTGTCCGTGAAAGACCACATAGAGTGCGAATACTTGGATCAGACGCGCCATATAGCGACAGGCCAACCGCACGACCGGACTTACATCTACCCCGCTCACGAATCGCGCCTCCCCCTTAAGATCAGCAAGCAAGCCGCTCCGGCCGCGAAGACCACTACCGTCTCGCCGAAGGTATCGAAACCACGATAGTCCGCTAGCACTACCGTCACGATATTGTCGGTGTGAGCGTCCTTGTACGAGTTGCGGATGTAGTGGGTACCCGCCGTCGGGCTGCCCGCTGCGCTTTCGTCTAGATGCAGGGGTTCATCCACCGATCCGCGCGGCGGCAGGTCGCGCACCACGTAAACCAGGGAAAAAAAGAATCCCGCCAAAATCAGGTACTGTAGCGCCTTCAATCGTCCGTCCTCCTTGTCGTTCGCAATATCATCGCTATGAAGTAAACACCGAGAACTCCGGCTCCGACGACCGCTTCGGTGAAGCCGACATCAACCGCGCCCATCTCGATAAAAAGCAACGCTATCACGAAACTGAAAACAGAAGTCGTGACCGCCGCGGCCAGCAAATCCTTAACGTTGATGGCGATCAAGGCCGAGACCACCAGAAAGGCGTAGAGAAGAAACTCGATGAAGGTGTTCATCGTTTGGAATCCTCCTTGTTGTCACGGCCTTCTTCCGCCTGCCAGGGCTTCAAGCCTCTTTTCCAAGCCGCTCTGCCGAGAGCGTGAGCCGCCACCGGATTGGTCAGCATGATGAACAGACCGGCCAACAGGACCTTGGCCGAGTCGAGCGTCACTCCCGCGAAAACCGCTATCCCGATCAAAGCCACAATCACCCCGACAGTATCTACCTTGCTGGCAGCGTGCGTCCGGGAGAAAAAGTCCGGCAGCCGCACCAGCCCGATGCTTCCGACCAGCATTCCAAGCAAGCCTACTAGAATCAAAGCGTATCCGATGATCTCTCCGATGCTCATCAGTCGTCCTCCTTTTTGAGACGGAAGTACTCCGCCATGGCGATTCCGCCGATGAAGTTTAGAAACGCATAGCCCAACGCGATGTCCACGAACATCGACAGCCGATCGTACATCAGGCCCAGAAGGAGGATCAGCACGATGGCCTTGCCTCCGATCGCTCCGATGGAAAGCAAGCGATCGAACACCGTCGGCCCCTTGATCAAGCGATAAAACGGAATCGCCAAGGCCACGATGAAAAGGAGGATTATCAAATTGGTTACGCCAGTCATCGCTTGGTTTCCTCGCCGCTGCTAACCGGCAGCTCCTCGATTGATATCTCCGCGTCGCTCTCGCTGAGGCGAGCGGCCTTGCGAGCCATCTCGCCGTTCAGGACGTCTTGGGCTGTGATGGGAGTCAGAGCATGCACCACGAACTCGTCGCCCTCTAGATCCACTGTCAGGGTCCCGGGAGTCAGCGTGATCGAGTTCGCGAAAATCGCCGCGTTGACCTGGCTGGGCATCGGGCAGCGAAAGCGAAACACGCGGGGTTTGATCTCCGATTGCGGCCCCAGAATCCGACAGGCCACATACCATGCCGAAGCCAGCATTTGCCAAAGCAGCCAGAACGAATAGAAAAACGCGGCCACGGGTCGGATTCCACGTTCGCCGCTTTTTCGAAACGCCGGCAGACGGGACTGCAGCCAAAACAACAAGCCTACCGAAAGAGCTCCCACGCCGAGGTGGAACGCGTCCATCTTGCCGCTGAACAAGGCCCACGCGGCAAACAAGCCCAAGGCGATGCTCCAAGGCATCCTGCTTCGCTGAATAGCGTTCCTATCAGTCGATTCGCTCATGCCGACTACGCTGCCCTGCCCTCCAACGAGACGTCATCCGACGCGAAGTAGCGACACCCTTTCCAAACGAACTGATTGTTTCTCTTCATGGCAAATATACGGAAGCGAGAGACGCAGTCAGCACCCGTAAACCGCAGCCCACCGGCGAAAGCTCTCTAGCGAATGGATCGCTTTTCTTTAGCTCCCGACGATCTTGTCAACTCAAACAGTTCTTTTTTCTAGCTCTCCGTTAGACCTGAACGACTCAATTCCAGTATCCAACAAACGTATACAAAGCGTAAACCCTCCATCTGCAGAAGGTGGTCAAGCGATGAAAAGCGCGGCCCATCGCCCCCCCCCCAACGCGACTTAGCTTGATGGGACGAAGGAAATGAAAGCCCTTCGCTGAGCCGAGCCTACGAAGCGCTTCGAGTCTGCAGGATCTACCCACAGGCCAAGAAAGGTCCTCACTCGAAGTTTCACGCGGCAAGGGGTTGCGTCGCCGGAGGGCGATCGCTAAGGTTCGCGTAAATTTGCCAAATCCATCTTCCATGCAGTTCCTAACCACTCTGCCTCTCGCCGCCTCCGCCAACGTCTCGCCGATCCTATCCGACCTCGCATGGATCATGCTCGCCGCTTCCGTAGCGGCCTTGATCAGCAGCCGCATCAAGCTGCCTTCGCTTCTCGGCTATCTGTTCGCCGGCTTCTTCCTCGGACCTAACCTAGGGCTCTGGCCGCCCATCGTCACGCTCTCCAACGTGCAGGATCTCAGCGAGCTCGGCGTGGTGTTTCTCATGTTCTACATCGGACTTGAGTTCAACATGCAAAAGGTGCGCAAGGTCTTCGCCCCGGCTGGCACGGCGCTGGTGCTGCAGACCTTGCTGATGCTCTTCATCGGCGTGCAAGCGAGCTCCTGGCTCGGTCTTTCCACCATGGACGGCTGGTTTCTCGGAGGGCTGCTATCCATCAGCTCCTCCATGGTATCCGTAAAGCTGATGCGCGAGAACGGCTCCTTCAATCGCCAGCATGGGCAGCAGGCGGTCGGCATCCTGGTCTTCGAAGACATCCTCGCCATCCTGCTACTGGTTCTGCTCAACGGTATGGCATCGTCAGGCTCCTTCGACTACGCCAAGCTCGGCCAAACCGCCTTCTTCATCGGTCTATTCATCGTAGCGGTCTTTCTGATCGGAACGCTCGGCGCCAAGCGGCTGGTGCGGGTCCTGGAAACCCGCGGAACCACGGAAATGATCACCATGGCCACGCTGGGCCTCATTTTCGGCGTCAGCCTGATCGCTGAGCAGTTCCAGTTCTCCTGGGCGCTTGGCGGCTTTCTAGCCGGAGCGATTCTCCCGACAGCCGGTCTAGGGCACCGCATCGAAAGCCTCACCGAACCGCTGCGCGATCTCTTCTGCGCCTTGTTCTTCGTGACCGTCGGCATGCTGATCGAACCCCAGAAGCTTTGGGAAAACGCCACCGCCATCCTCCTCCTCTCCGCCGTGGTCATCGTCGGCAAGTTCGCCGCCTGCTGGCTGGGACTTTTCGTGGCAGGACAGCATGCCGATGTCGCCGGTCGGGCCTCGCTCATCAAATCGCAGATCGGCGAGTTCTCCTTCGTCATCACCGCGATCGGAGCCAAGTACGGGGCTACATCGCCCGAGCTCCAGTCCATCGCTTCAGGAGTGGCCTTCGTCACCATCCTGCTCACCCCCGTTCTCATCGGCAGCGAAAAGGCCATCCTCGGAGCCATCGAACGCTCCGCGCCAAAAGCCCTGAAGGAGTTCACCCAGCTCTACGCTCAATGGCAAGACACCCTGGAAGTCTCCTTCAACCGCAGCTTTCTCAAGCTCGCCAAGAAACCGGTGCTGCGCATCCTGCTCTACTTTCTCATCATCAACGCCATCATCATCGGAGCCGCCCTCGTATCCGCGAAACTGGAGAAACCCGACTTCGTACCTATCAGCGACGGCTACTTCCAGCAGGCTGTCTTTCTCCTCTCTCTCTTGCTGAGCCTTCCCTTCTTCGTGGACACGGTTCGCAGCTTCAACGTGCTGGTGCTTCTGTTCTCGGACGCCGCCCTGAGCCGTCCCTTGTTTCAGCAGTTCTCCAAAGGAGCGTTTCGCAGCGTATTCAACGGATTGATACTATTGCTCCTGCTTTTCGTCTACGGCCTGGTGTTTCTGATCGTGGCGGCTCCCTACTTCCCCACTGGCAGCATCTTCCTGGTCTTCGCGATAGCGGCCTGCATGCTCGGCGTGGTCTTTTGGAAGAATCTGGTGCACATGCACAACAACTGGGAAATGGCCTTCATCCAAGCCATGGAAAACGAGTCCCGCAGCCAGATCGAGAAACGTATCGAAAACAACCTGACAAAGCTGCAGTCCAAGAATCCCTGGAAAGTGGACGTGGAAGCGGTGGACATTCACAAGACGTCCCGCTGGTGCGGAAAGGAGATTCGCGAGATCGACCTGCGCCGGCAGACCGGGGCCACCATCGCTGGAATCGAGCGCAGCGGCTTCGACCTGACCGATCTGATGCCTCACTCCCGCATCTTCCCGCACGACAAGCTGTTTTTGCTTGGCGAACCCCAGCAGATCACAGCCGCTCGCAGCTACCTGAACCAGAAGCGCAGCAGCGACGATGCCGAACCATCGCCTTTCACCTTCTCCAAGGAGAGCGTGCCGCCTTTCAGCCCTTGGGACGGTCTCTCGATCAAGGATACCCACCTACGCTCGGACCATGGCGTCACCATTGTCGGCATCCAGCGTGACGGCCAACGCATCGTGAGCCCGAGCCCGGACCAGCTGCTGCATGTGGGCGACCTGCTGCTGCTCATGGGCTGCGAGGACAAGCTCGCTCAGGTCGGCAAGCTGCTCACCACCGAAGCGGAGCATCGCGAGGAAGCGGTGTCCACCAGCTGACGAGGAGGAACCCTCCCTTTCGAAACGGGGTCCCTCACCACTCGCAGATCGTTCCCCTTTGCGCCCGCGCGCCTCAACAGAACGGTCAAGTAAAGCGGGTGTCGCCTCGCCGATTTCCCGACGAAACCCTCACCCTGGAAGCCCCCATCGCAACTCCAACAAACCATGCACTACCTCAATCGCACGTCGCTTCGCCTAAACCGTTCCCTAAGCTGGCTCGCTAGCCTATGCGCCCTGGTCCCGCTCAGCTTGAGCAGCGCGGGGACCGAGTCCGAGCTTTTCTCCCCCTCTTCCGTCAGCTTGAAGGAGGGCCCTTTCCTCACCTCGTTGAAGCTAAACGAGGAGATGCTCCTGCAGCACGACCCGGATCGCCTCCTCGCTCCCTACCTGCAAGTCGCCGGACTGGAGCCAAAAGGCGAGATCTACGGCAACTGGGAAATTCAAGGCCTCGGCGGCCACAGCGCCGGGCACTACCTGTCCGCCTTGGCCTTCACGTGGGTCAACACAGGCGACGAGGTTTTCCGCGAGCGCATGGACTACATGGTCGACGAATTGGCCCGCTGCCAGGAAGCGAATGGAAACGGCTATGTCGGCGGCGTCGGCAAGGCCATTTGGGACCAGCTCGCCGAGGGCAAGGTCGATGTCAACCGCTTCGGCATGAACGGAGGATGGGTGCCATGGTACAATCTTCACAAGACCTTCATGGGACTCAAGGACGCTTGGCTGGTGGGCGAAAACGAAACCGCGAAGCAAACGCTTATCGAGCTCTCGGAATGGTGCGTCGATCTGACCGACAATCTCGACGATGAACAGATGCAACGCATGCTCTACGCTGAGTATGGCGGGATGAACGACCTGTTCGCGGAGGTGTATCAACACACTGGAGACGAGCGCTACCTCAGGCTAGCGAAGCGATTCTCGGACCTGGAAATCCTCGTCCCGCTTTCGCAAGCCGAAGACCCGCTGACAGGCATGCACGCCAACACGCAAATCCCCAAAGTCACCGGATTCCAACGCATCGCCAACATCGACGAGAACGAAACCTACCTCAAGGCGGCAGACGAGTTTTGGGAAAACGTGGTCGGCTCCCGAACCGTGGCTTTCGGAGGCAACAGCGTGCGCGAGCACTTCCATCCCGTCGACGACTTCTCCACTTTGCTCGAATCCCGTGAAGGGCCGGAGTCCTGCAACACGCACAACATGCTGCGACTCACCGCCCAACGCTTCCTTCACGATTCCGAATCGCGCGACATCGACTACTACGAGCGGGCGCTTTTCAATCACATACTAAGTGTCCAAAATCCAACTACTGGCGGCTACGTCTATTTCACCCCCATCCGGCCACGACACTACCGCGCCTACTCCCAAGCCGAAAAGGCGTTCTGGTGCTGCGTAGGCTCCGGCATGGAAAACCCGGGACGTTATACCGAGCTGATCTACACCCATAGCGAAGACCAGCTACAGGTGAACCTCTTCATCGCCAGCGAGCTCGATTGGGAGGAAAAGGGCGTGCGCATCGTGCAGGAGACCGACTTTCCCTATCGCTCGTCAAGCACCCTGAGCGTGGAGGGAAAAGCGAAAAAGCCTTTCACCCTCTCCCTGCGCCATCCGGCATGGATCGATGGAGAAATGACCGTGACGCTTAACGGAAAACCGATCAAGACATCCGTATCCGAAAACGGATACATCGACATCAAGCGAAAGTGGAAAAATGGCGACACGCTGGAAATCGATCTGCCGATGAGCCTTCACTACGAGCAATTGCCCGATGGCTCTCCCTACTACGCCTTTCTCTACGGTCCCATCGTCCTAGCCGCCAACGAAGGGACGGACGACACTCCGGGCATCTTCGCCGGAGAAGGACGCATGGAACACATCGCTCCCGGTCCCTACTATCCGCTAGACCGAGCCCCCACCTTCGTAGGCTCTCCCGAAGAAGCTGTGGCCAGCATCGCCCGCAGCTCCAGCGACGAGCTGCGTTTCGAATTCGAAGGCGACATTCGAAACGCCGATTCGGAAACCATCGAGCTCGAGCCCTTTTATGGCATCCACGAAGCACGCTACACCATGTACTGGCGCGTCCTCGACTCAAAGGACTACGAAGCCGCGCTCAAGGAAATCGCGAAAAAGGAGCGCCTTCAGCAGCAACGCGCCGCTCGCGTCGTCGATGAAATCGCCCCCGGCGAGCAGCAGCCAGAAGTCGAGCACGGTTTCGCCGCTGAAGGCAGTCAATCCGGCATCATGCTGGGCCGACGCTACCGCGAAGCGTCCGAATGGTTTGCATACACCATAAAAACGCAGGATGAGACCGATCTCGAACTAGAGGTCACCTTCTGGGGCAGCCAATGGGGACGGGCCTGCAAGATTCTGGTCGACGGTCACGAAGTCGGCCGCATCGATGCCAATGGCTCGCAGCCAGAGAAGTTTATCGAGGCGAGCTTCGAGATTCCAAGCGAGGTTGTAGAGAACGCCGAAAACGGCCAGCTGCGCGTGCGCGTCGAAGCCATCGACCAGCGAAGCACGCCCTCGATCTTCGGAGTCGCCTTGCTCAAATAGCGACCACCTCTAAGGCCTTCAGGGGCTTAGCGTCACAAGCCGGCCGCTAAGCCTCTTCGCAGGCCACCAGCTGAACCACGAGCGCTCTGATCAATTCGAGCTCAACCGGGTTCAATGCGCTGATGGTGATCCAGTCCGGACCAGCCCGCAGCGTGCCGACGCGAATCGGCTCGTCCTCCACCGCGTAGTCCGGATTCTCCTCTTCGTCCAAAAACGAACTCTGGTCGCCGGGTAGCGGCGGCGAGACGGTGATGTCGAAAGCGGTTTCGCCGAAGGGGTCGACACCATATTCCGAAGCGCCCACTTCCTCGAAAAAGGGATGGTGCCGCAAGGTCAGCACCAACTCCGATTTGCTGACCAAGGGCGTAAGCGTCACTCTGTAGAGTTCGTCCGCCAAGGGAGCGTCCGCCGACGCCTCGTCTCCGAACTCTCCCACGCCATCGCGCTCATCCTGGATTCCGGCGCAGATGTTCCAGACCTCAGGCAAGCTGTCCTGCATGGCGTCGGTGACTTCGCTTTCCTGCACGCCTAAAAAGTCCACCAGCTCCTCCATGATCTGCCCCTTGATGTCCGGCGAACCCACGAAGACGCCAGGAATCACGTAGAGACAATTCTCGTGACTGAGGAAACGCCCGAACATCAGGGCCCCTTTTTCCAGAGGTTCCTGGTCTCCAAAATCCACATACAGAAATTCTTCCTGCGGATCGAAAGCGTTCCACACTCGGTAGTAGGGAAGCGTCTGATTCGCCTCGATGACCTCCACCAGCATGGCTCTGCTGCGGGAAAGCTTCTGCAGGAGGATGCGGATCTCGTTGCGCAGGCCGCTGCCTTCGGGCTTTTCCAACGCGCTCTGCACCGCGGGGTAGGCCTCGCCCCCCAAGGCGCGGTCCAGCAGCGACCACTGCGTTTCGTAGGATATCAGCGGTAGATCGCGCTCGGGGAGAAAGCGCCGGTCCATGGCGTCGAAACGACGGGCCCACTCTCCCTGCCCCACCGTCTTCTCCAGCCAGCGCGCCGCCCCGGTCAGCCCACGGCTGACGATCGCGTCGAAAGCCTTGGGCGAACGAGGATTGAACGGATTGTAAGGGCAATCCATCGGACAGCTCAGCTCGGTGATGCGCGAAGACGCGCAATCCTGCGGGGAAATCGATTTTTCCAATACAGGACAAAAGCGGCTGGTCGAAGGTGATATCGGTGAAACCATAACGTTTAAGCCCGCCTAGGTTAGGCCTCCGTTTGCCAATTTCGAGTCACAAAACACGAGCCAAGCAGGGAAATGCGAGCGTGCCTTTCGACTGCCGAAGGGCTGCGGTACGGGCCGCCCTAAAAGGTCTGCTAACACCCTGCTATTCAATTGCTTCAAACGCAGCCAGAGGGGCCCGAAATCCGTTCGGCGCGTTTGACGCCACGCTGCCCTTGGCGTAGTTTGCTTATGCATCGCACCCCACAACATGAGCTGGACTAATCGCTAGGCTCATTTCGCGACCTGCCGTACCGATGCGCTGGACAGGCCCTCGCCGTTTTTCAAAACGGGCAAGCGAAGCGCTCCGCCAACAGAAACGACCTCAACCGCAAGCTTCGAAACGACGAAGGGCCCTATCCGGGGGCTTGGAGTTCGATCGCCCTCGCGCTCCGTCCACGAAGCTTCGCTCGACCTTTCAGACGTCCATGAGCGAACATCAACCTCTACTACTGGTGCTAGGCGTCGGGAACCCCGATTGGGGAGATGACCGTGTGGGACCCGCCGTGGCGGAGCGGATTCAAAATGCCAACAACGACAGCGTCGAGGCAAGATCGGTGTTCGGCGAACTGTTCGACCTGATGGTGGCCATGAAAGGCCATCGGCAAGCGGTCATCGTCACTGCCATCAGATCGCATGGCGCCGAGGGAGCCCTGCACGTGTTCGACGCCAGCAAGTCTCCCTTGCCCACGGAGCTGTTCGGAAACTTCGCCACCCACGATTTTGGACTGCCGGAAGCCCTGGAGCTCATCCGGACCTTGGGCGAGCTGCCCCCAAAGCTCATCGTGCTGGGGATCGAAGGCAGGGATTCCACCCCCCTCGCCTCGATGAGCCCTCGCGTTCGGGAAGCCATCGAAGAGGCCAGCCGCTGGATCGTCGAGCGGGCCGAGGCCTACGCCCTCAAGCCGATCGCCTGAGAATCTCGGTCGGTCAGCTGGTCCCCGTTTCTCCCAAAATGTAAGAGTAAATCGGTCGCGGTTTGACCTGCTCCTCCCGATTCCTATGCATAGGCTTTTCATAAAACTCGCCCCTTATTAAAACCGTTTTCCCGAAAGCAAAATCTATGAGAAAGCTCGTAACGTCCCTCCTGCTCGCGGCCTGCGCCGCCAGCCCGCTCTTCGCCCAGCAGTTCAAAGCCCTGCTCTATACCAAAACCGATGGCTGGCACCACGATTCCATCAACGCCGGCGTGACCGCCATCCAGGAACTGTCCAAGCTGCATCACTTCGAGGTCTACTGGACCGAAAACACCGGCATGGTCTTCACTGACCAGAAGCTCAAGGAATACGACGTGGTGATCTTCCTGCTAACCACCGGCGACGTTCTCGACGACCAGCAGCAAGCGGCCTTCGAGCGCTACATCCAGGCGGGCGGCGGCTATGTGGGCATCCACAGCGCCTCCGATACCGAGTACGGTTGGGACTGGTACACCAAGATGGTAGGACACATGTTTCATATCCACCCCGCCATCCAAACCGGCGTGATGAAAGTGGAGGATCCAGACTTTCCAGGCATGGATCGCTTCGCCGACAAGTTTCTCTTCACCGAGGAGTGGTACGAGTTCGACGCTCCGCGCACCGACGACCTGAACTACCTGCTTAGCGTAGACGAAAAAACCTACCGCCCCGCGGCCAACTGGGGGGCTAAGAAGGGAGAAGGCATGGGCGACTTCCACCCGATCAGCTGGTACAAGGAATACGACGGCGGCCGAGCCTTCTACACGGCGCTGGGCCACCTGCCCGCGACCTACAGCGACGCCGACTTCATGCACCACGTCTACGGCGGCATCTATTGGGCGGCGACTGGAAACGGCTTCAAGTCCGCCGATTGATCGTGAGCATCGGCCCCTGCCGCGCCTGGTTCGCCCAAGTCGGCGGGAGCCGGACATCACCTGAAGACGAGGCGCCGATGCCCTGCACGAGCGCCTTGTCTTCCGTTTCGACGACCTGCAAAGCGCCCTTGGCTATCGCTCCACGTACGGATCCGCGATTCCGATGGCTCGACGCACCTGAGCTTCTCCCACGTTGTATCGGTAGAAAGCTTGCGCCTGGTTGAGGCGGGCTTCGGTCAGCGACACCCGGGCCTGCAGCACGTCAAGTTGCGAGGCTTCTCCCGCCTCGTAGCGAGCATCCGCAAGACGCAAGGCCTCCTCCGCCTGCTCCACCACCTTGATCGACGCCTGAGCCAGCTCCGTGGCTGCCTGCAGCTCGGAAAGGGCGCGCCGCACCTCCACTTCGATGGCGAGCGACAATTGACGCGTTTCCAGCTCGGCTTGGGCGAGCTGGGATTTCGCTTGGATGATCTGGCCGCGGGCTCGTCGCCCGTCGAAGATGGGCACGTTGACCTGCACGCCTGCGGTCCACCCGTGGCGGGCTCGGTCGAAACTGGACGAATAGGTGGGCTTGTTGGCCTCGTAGGAGCCGACGAGCGAGACTTCGGGCCGAAGTCCGGATTTGGCGATCACCACGCCTTCCTCGCGGGCCTCCTCCACTTTCTGCAATCGTTTTAGCTCCGGTCGGATCTGCAGCGCTTGCTCGATCGCGCCACTGAGATCGTAGGTGATCGGCGAATACGGCAAATCGCCCACGAGCTCCGGCACCTTGTGGAGGGCGACGCCGTCTGCGGCCACAAAGCCAAGGATCTGGCGCAGCTCCTCGATCGCGATGCGGTAGTCGTTTCGCGCTTGGATCAGAGCGGGACGAGCGTTGGCGAGCTCGACCTCCGCTCGCAGGACCTCGAAACGCGTGCCCGATCCGACATCGAAACGGTCCTGGGCGTTTTTAAGAAGCTCTTCCAACAAGGTCACGTTGTCCTCCTGCACCTCGATTTCCTGGCGGGCAAGCAGGGCTCCGTAAAAGCCTTGGCGCGTCAGTAGCAAGACATCGTCAATCACGCTCTGCAGCTCCAGCAGGGCCGCGTCTTCGATAAGCGACTGCACATTGAGGGCCGCTCGCACGCCGCCGCCGGAATAGAGCGTCTGCCGCACGTCTAGCGACACGCCCCATTGCGACGATGGAGGCGGCGCGAACTCGCTCAATCCCTCATCGAGCTCTATGTATTGACCATTCACCGACAGGTCCGGCAGCGCCTGAGCCCGGACTTCGATGATCAAGCCGTTTTGCTCCTCGATCCTCTGCTTAGCCTTGAGGATTTCGAAGTTGTGCTCCGCCGCGAATTGCAGAGCGGTCTGCAAATCGAGCCGATCCGGGATTTCGTATACCGAATAGGA
The DNA here is from genome assembly GCF_031127815.1 of Pelagicoccus sp. SDUM812003. Taxonomy (NCBI): domain Bacteria; kingdom Pseudomonadati; phylum Verrucomicrobiota; class Opitutia; order Puniceicoccales; family Pelagicoccaceae; genus Pelagicoccus; species Pelagicoccus sp. SDUM812003. The sequence goes on from NZ_JARXHY010000002.1 coordinate 315,247, forward strand.
ATCGTCCTGCGCCTTGGCAGCGACGGCGAGCAGCGACGCGCCGAGGAGAGATAAGATGCGTAAGCGAAAGGGTCGCGATAAATCCATGGTTAAGCAGAGTTGAGAGCGGGAACCTAGGTCTTCCCGGATGGTTTCAGCAATATCAATATGCTAAATCCTCAGAAAGTCCCTCGGCATACCCCAGCGATTACGCAGATTCCGGTCTCCGGTTACACCCAAAGTCCACTGAAGCGCCGGCTGCTGGCCTCCGGGCTGAGCGAAATCTCGCCGATTCCCGGTGGACGAGGTCCTGCTAGGGAGCCGCTTGCAACTCGGATTGAGCGTTGGAGGTTTCGGCCGCCTTTTTTTCGTAGTAGTCCTGCAGTACAAAAAACGCCTGCTTGCGCACGCCGTTGTCGCCGATCAGACCCTTGCGATTCCATCCGTCCTGCACCACGGGCAAGGGACGACGGGGCGATCGGAAATCGACCAGAATCCAGGGCGTGGTCCCGCTGTAGCCGGGGATGCGTTCCAGCATCTTCACCGTGCGGGCGTAGAGGTCGGCCTGAAACTCCTCGCTGAAACGGGTCACTGCATCCCCTCGCTTGCCCTGCAAGGCGCCGGCCCCGAACTCGCTGATCACTACCGGCTTCTCGTATCCAATTTCCCAAGTCACGCGATCGATCTTTTCAGGCAGCCCATCGTACCAGCCGATGTACTGGTTGAAGCTGAGAATGTCGGTGTAGGCTCCGAAGGGATCGTTCACGATCTTGTGGTCCCCCTTGCCGGGTTCCGAATGCACTTCCATCGCGGCGGAAATCAGTCGCGTCGGATCGAGCTGACGCGTGTCGTCCACCAAGCGTTTGAGAAAGGCCGTCCGGGCTTCGCTGACCGGGGTCTCGTTGGCCATGGACCAGATGATCACGCTCGCGCGATTCTTGTCTCGGTCGACCAACGCCTTGAGCTGAGCGCGGGCGTTGGCCAAGGTTTGCTCGTTTTCCCAGGAGATGGTCCAGTAGACGGGGATTTCCTCCCAGAGCAGGATACCCATCTCGTCCGCCACCCGAGCCATGTACTCGCTGTGCGGGTAGTGCGCGAGGCGAGCGAAGTTGCACCCGAGCTCCTTGGCCCAGCCAAGCAGGAGCCGGGCATCCTCCACCCCGAACGCTCTCCCGCCGCGGAAGGGGTTTTCCTCGTGGATGCTGATCCCGCGCAGAAAAATGGGCTCGCCGTTGAGCAATATATCCCGGCCTTCCACCTCGATGGTGCGAAATCCGATTCGATCTTCCACCCGATCGGTATCGGAAGCGACCACCACCTCGTAAAGCTTGGGCGACTGCGGCGACCAGCGTTTCAGCTCGGAGGGCACGGGCAAGCGCAGCTCGGCGTACCCCTGATCGTCGGCTTGGATCGACTGAACGATTTCCAGTTCGGGGATCTCCACCGAAATGCGCTGCGAAAGCTGCGGGCCTTCCAGCTGGGCTGCGATCTCGATGAAAGCTCCGGTCGGATCGAGGGCTACGCTGTAGTCGGTCACAAAGGTCTCCGGCGTCTCCAGCAACAGCACGTCGCGGGTGATGCCGCCATAGTTCCACCAATCCGTATTCAGCGTCGGCACGGCGTCCTTCTCCCGCTTGTTGTCCACCATGAGCACCAGCGAGTTTCGGCCGTGCTCCAATCGATCCGTCACTTCGAACTGAAACGGAGTGAACCCTCCGACATGGACGCCGAGCTTGCGTCCGTTGAGATAGACATGAGCTTCGTAGTTCACCGCTCCGAAATGCAGAAACTGGCGGCCTTTCGCCTGAGAGGCGTCGAAGTCGAAGGTTCGCCGATACCAGACCGATCCCTCGTAGTAGAACAGCTTGTCGTCCTGAGAATTCCAGTCGCCGGGCACGGTCAGGGTGTCTGCAGTATCGAAGTCGTACTCCTGCAGGACAGTTCTGTCCGTCACCGGTCGATCGAGAAAATAACCGCCGTAGGCTGGTTCGCTGGCATCGAACGGCTGGTAGCGGTAGTTGTAGAAGCCGTTCTCGTAGGGATCGACGATCACGCGCCACTTTCCATTGAGCACCTGATCGACTCGAGGATAGACGTTCGCAATGTTGTTTTCGCGGCCAGCAGCAGACGAGCCGACGAAAAGAAAGACGAGCAAAGGGGTTAGGGTTTTTAAGACAAGGGCAAGAAGGGGTGTTTTCATAGTCGGGGAATCATGGGCTAAGCCAACCCGTCAGGCTACCGAAAAATCGGGGCGAAAGCGTCTGACTGTCACGCCCTATCGCTCATCCATATGAGACCCCCGGCTGCAGATTGCAGACGCGGCAGACGGAACGTATCCGAAAATCAACTCCCGCCCGCTTCCTTTCGAGCAGACGCGGCGGCTTCCGCAGCGCGATTCGCAGCGCTGTATGGAAGCGCCCACTACAGAACGAGGTCCGTCCAGCGGGCTGAAATAGGGTTCGCCTAATACATGCGTCCAGAAACGACAGCCTTGGCCCGAAACCTGCCTACCGCCCACCAGGGCGCTTGCCGAAGAGAAAGACGGCTCGCCCCATCTCGCCTCGAAACGCGGCCGCGCCGTTCCCAACGGAAAATGAACGCGCTGGCCCGGGAGCGGTCGCATCGATCGAAGCCTAATCCGCACGGTATGATTATAATTAACTCGTATCCCTCTCCGAAAACGTAAAATTGCTGCCTTTTTGACACTTCCCTACTTGGCAAGCCGCGACTGCCATCTACCCTAGCCCGTTATGCCCTCTCCCCCGGAAACCCCTGAGCGCCTGACCGAGATCGCCCGAACGACTCTCGGCCTGGACCCGTCGGCGCCCAAGGATCGCAAGGTTGCGGTTTCCGGAGCGGCTCTCTCCGCGGCCCTGGAGCAGGCCTATCGGGCTGGCAACTACTCCCACTTCGACTCCTCGGTGAAGGTCGACATGGAGCTTTTCTTCTGGCAGCTGATGGATTCGCTGCCCGACAACGTCTATTTTAAGGACAAGGACAGCCGCTTCATTTGCGTCAACCGAGCTCAGGCTCGCTTTCTGGGTGTCGACGATCCCAACGACGCCATCGGCAAGTCCGACTTCGATTTCTTCGAGCGGGACAAGGCTCTGGAGCGCTACAAGGACGAGCAGGAGATCGTGCGCACCGGCGTGGGCTGGAATCTGCACGAGGAGCGGGACTTGGAGACGGACGACGCGGAAAAGGTCTGCATCATCAGCAGCAAGCTTCCGCTGCGCGACGCCAGCGGAGCGGTCATCGGGACCTTCGGCATCTCCCGCGACATCAGCGAACGCTACCTGGCAGAGCGCGAGGTGGAACGGCAGAAGAACCTGCTGGAAACCATCATCCAGATCCTCCCCTGCCGCGTGTTCGTACGAAACTACGAAAACCGATTCATCATGATCAACGAGGCCTACCGCAAGGCCATCGGGGTGAAGGACCGCAAGGACGTGATCGGGCACCGACTCTCGGAATTCACCCGGCACGAGCTTCGCGACCAGATTCGGGAAGAGGACCGACAGGTGCGCGAGGATGGAAAGTCGATCCTAAACCAGGTCCAATTCGATAAGAGCGTCTTCGAAAAGCAGCGCTGGGTGGTCACTTCGAAGGTGCCCCTGCGCGGCCCAGACCTGACCATCGAAGGCATCGTGGGCATGACCTACGACATCACCGAGCAGAAGGAGGCGGAAGAGCAGGCTCGAGCCCTGAGCGAGCGACTCAGCGCCAAAAACGAGGAGTTCGAAGCGGAGCTCCTAGTCGCTCGCCAGCTGCAGGAAACCCTCATGTCGATGGGTTTCGACGCCAACCGGCAGTTCACCCGATCGGGCGAGCGCTGGAAGATCGACGCCAGCTACTACTACAAGCCGAGCCACCACCTGGCTGGCGACTTCTTCGATCTCATCCCCATTTCCCGTAACAAGCTAGGCGTCCTGGTGTGCGACGTCATGGGCCACGGCGTGAAGGCGTCCTTGGTCACCATGCTGCTCCGCGGTCTGGTCATGGAATTGCCGAAGCTGCTCGATCGTCCAGGAAAAGTGCTCTCTCGGCTCAACAACCGACTCTGCGCCTTGGCGGAGGGACCTGAGTTTCCTCGCTTCACCACCGCGGTCTACATGACGCTCGATCTCGACTCCGGGTTGGCTCGCATCGCCAACGCAGGGCACCCGAATCCGATCTGGAAAACCAGGGACGAGTCGGGTAAGTCCGCATTTCTGAGTTCGCCTTGCGGCGAAATCGGCCCCGCTCTGGGATTGATTCCCAACGAGGTCTTCACCGCTCGGGAGTTCTCGTTCGAGCAACTCACGGAAATCCTCTTCTACACCGACGGCATCACCGAGCAGAAGGATGCCATGGGGCGGGACTTCGGCACGGAGAAGCTGGAGGACATCTTGCTGCGAAACGAAAACCTGTCCTTGCCCAAGCAACTGGAGACCGTGCGATCGGCGCTGCGACTCACCGCCGGCAGCAAGGAGTTCGACGACGATATCTGTCTCGTCGCCCTGCGCCTCAGTCAGATCGGCGGCGCCACGCGTCCTGTGAACGGGGCCCAGGTCGACTAACCGGACGCCCGAGGAAAAGCCCTGTCGCTCTCTCTTTCTAGCCGAGCGTCTTCTTCACTTCGGCCGAAGCCAGCTTCATGTCCAGAGCGGCTCCATGATCGGACTTGAGCTTGCTCATCACTTTGCCCATGTCCCGCATCGAGGTCGCGCCTGTCGCGTCGATAGCGTCCGCCACCAGCTTGGGGTAGGCCTCCGCCTCCAGCTTTTCAGGCAGCAAGGCCATAAGCAATTCGGCGCACTGACGCAGCTCGGCAACCTTGTCGTCGCGACCGGCTTTGGCGAACGCATCGGCGGATTCGGCGAACTTGCCGGATTCCTTCTCCACCACCGCGATCACCTTGGCCTCGGAGAAATCCTCGTTGGCCCGAACTTCGCCTTCCTGGATCGCAGCGAGCGCCGCTCCGTAGGCCTCCGTCGCGATGGGATCGCGAGCCAAACGAGCTTTCTGATGAAGTTGCTTGAGCTTGTCTTTCATTTCGTCGGCCATTGTCAGAGCTTATTCTCTCTTGGCAATTGAATATCTAGCCCGCCTAATGACTCTCAGCTACGAGCGCCTTTCATTCATCTCCCCCTTCCTAACGTCCTTCCCACCATGACAGATACGAAAAAGAAGCCCTGGATCAAGTACCTCGTCCTCGCCGCTCTCGTCCTCGCCGCCTACTTCATCAACGTGGAAGTCCAGACCCGCCTAGGCCAGAAGGCAGTCGCCGAAACCGGACTGCCCCGGCACAGCTTCCAGGAGGCCCTCGCCAAGGCGGAAGCTGAGAACAAACCCGTGCTGGCGAACCTGTCCGCGATCTGGTGCCCAACCTGCCGATCCCTAGACAAGACCATATTCGTGGATGAAACCGTGCGACAGCGCATCGCGGACTCCTATGTCTACACCCGCATCGACTTCGAGTCCGAAGAAGGCCAAGCCTTCAAGGAGCGCTATGGAGTGAATTCCTTTCCCACGCTCCTGGTGCTCAATCCCCAGGGCGACGCGCTCAAGCAGCTCCCGATCACCACCGACCCAAGCCTCTTCGCCGCCCAGCTCTAAAAAAGCAGCTGGCCGCTCTCCAGCATCGCAGCGCCTGCACGGCATTCGCGTCTTGACTTCCTGTATTTTCAATATTTTCTGAAAACTCAGATTTCTGCGGAAATCGTCTCCGACCACATGAAACGCGCATGAGCGAACTCGACCAACTCAAAGACGACTTCGTCACCCAATGGGGCGCCTTGGGCAGCCAGTGGGGCATCAATCGCACCATGGCTATGATACACGCCTTGCTGCTGGTATCCCCCGCTCCGGTCAACACCGACCAGATCATGGAGGCCCTGCATATCAGTCGTGGAAACGCCAATACGAACCTGCGCGAACTGATCAGCTGGGGGCTCATCCGGCAGGTCATCGTGCGCGGCGAACGCAAGGACCACTTCGAAGCGGAGAAGGAGGTCTGGAAGATCTTTTGCACCCTCGCCCGCGAGCGCAAGCGACGCGAGACCGAACCGGCCAGCATGGTCCTGCAGGACTGCATCAATCGCTCCAAGGGCATCAAAACTGCTGAGGGCGAGGAATTTCACAAACAGCTCACCGCCCTCAACGAATTCGTCACTCTCGCAAATACCATGATGGAGAAGATCGCCACCAAGGAACAAAGCGCATTGCTGCCCAAACTGGTGAAGCTGCTCTCCTGAGCCGCGCCCCTGCCGACGCGACGCTCGCCACACCTATCGATACGCCGATGAAAGCCTACGCAACCTTCAACCCGACCCAGCGATGAAACGCATCGTCATCGCAGGCGGAAACGGATTTCTGGGTCAGACCCTCACCCGCTACTTCAATAGCAAATCCTGGGAAGTCAGCATCCTGACTCGACAGCCGCTCTCGCTCCCCTTTCCCGCCAAACAGGTGAAATGGGACGGCGAGTCCATGGACGATTGGGCCAAGGAACTCGAAGGCGCCGACGCCTTGATCAATCTATGCGGCAAGTCCGTGAACTGCCGATACACCGAAGCCAATCGAGAGGCCATACTGCAAAGCCGCCTCAAGTCGACTTCCGTATTGAAAAAAGCCCTACAGGCAGCGAACGACCCGCCTCCCGTCTGGCTCAACGCCAGCAGCGGCACGATCTACCAGCACAGTCTGCACACCCCCATGGACGAGAGCACCGGGACCTTCGGCGAAGGATTCTCCGAAAACGTGTGCAAGGCCTGGGAGAACGAATGCTTCAGCGACGACCTACCCCGCACCCGACGCATCGCCATGCGCACCAGCATGGTTCTCGGCGATGGCGACAACAGCGTCTACCCAGTGCTGGCTCGCCTCGCCCGCTGGGGACTGGGGGGTAGAATCGGGGCCGGAAAGCAGCTCGTCAGCTGGATCCACGAGCTCGACTTCGCCCGCGCCGTCACCTTTCTCATCGAAGACCACCAAATCGAAGGCCCGGTCAATATCACCGCTCCCGCTCCCGCTCCCAACAGCGTATTCATGAGCACCCTACGCAACAGCCTTGGCTCCCATTTCGGACTCGTTCACTACCGGCCCATCCTGGAGGCCGGGGCGTTCCTACTGCGAACCGAAAGCGAGCTGGTGCTGAAAAGCCGGTACGTGCTGCCGGAGATCCTGCTCAAGCGACGCTTCGTCTTCGCCTTCCCCTTTCTCGACGAAGCCCTGTCCGACCTGAGAGATTCTCCAAGCTTCAGCCTCCAGCCTTGCCCCGCCAAGGACCCGATCGCCAACGCCTAAACGCCCAATCGATCGAAACGGAGCCGAACCAAGCGAAAAAACCGAGCCGAAGATCGCTGAAAAACGAGCAGTTTCCACTCGTCTAGCGAACTAGAACGCTCCTTTTCGCCCAAAATGGGCCTTTTGGGCTGGCCCAAGAGGCGTGGCACGCTGGCTGCTTACGAATCACGTGAATCGTAATACGTTTCTCTCTAAACGTATTACTCATCTCGAAACCTGATCGACCACGTGTTATGAAGTTCTCTCGTCTCGCAGCCCGCGCCGCAGCCCTTGTCGCTGCACCTCTCGCCCTCCTCTCAACTTCCTTAGCCGAACCCTTGAAAATCGGCTATTCCGACTGGCCAGGCTGGGTGGCCTGGGAAATCGGCATCCAGAAGGGCTGGTTCGAGGAAGAAGGCGTGGACGTCGACTTCCAGTGGATGGACTACGTCGCCTCCATGGACGCTTACGCAGCCGGACTGCTGGACGCGGTCACCATGACCAACGGCGACGCCTTGGTCACCGGCGGCACTGGAAAGCCATCCGTTGGCATCATCATCAACGACTTCTCCAACGGCAACGACATGATCGTCGCCGCTCCTGGCATCGATTCGCTGGCCGACCTAAAGGGCAAGAAGATCGGCCTAGAAGAGGGCTTCGTCATCCACCTGCTCCTCATGAAGGGCGCTGAAGCGGCCGGCATCGATCCGGACGAATTCACCATCGTGAATACGCCGACCAATGAAACGCCTCAGGTGCTGGCATCGGGCGCCGTGGACGCCATCGGAGCTTGGCAGCCGAATTCCGGTCAAGCCCTCAAAACGGTCGCCAACTCCAAGCCGGTTCTCACGTCCGCGGACGTTCCTGGCGTCATTTACGACCTTCTCTTCGTCGATCCGGAAAGCTTGGAAAAGCGTCGCGACGACTGGATGAAGGTGGTCAAGGTCTGGTACCGCATCGTCGACTTCATCAAGGATGAGGAAAACATCGACGAAGCCCTGGAAATTCTCGCCGGCCGCGTAGCCATTTCTCCCGAGGAGTACGAACCGTTTTTCGGAGGCACCTATATCCTGAGCCTCGAGGAAGCGCTCCCCATCTGGGAACAGGCAGAGGGACTCAAGTCGGTCTACGGATCGACCGTGATTTCGGACGAGTTCAATGTATCCATGGGAGTATACGAGGAGCCTCTCAATACCATCCAGTACCTCGATCCGAGCCTCACCAAAGAGTACGCCGAGTCCGTAAAGTAGGCGCTCAGCAATTTTGTCACTCCCTCTTCCCCTCTTTCGAAGGCGGGCCAAAGCCCCGGCCCGTCTTCTTTATGTCCACACCCAGCCTTATCCTCCTCTGAGTTCGATACTCTCGCGTCCACATGACCGAACGAAAAAACCGCGCCAAGGGATCTAGCCCTTGGTTCGCCATACGAAAGGACCTCGACGCCAAGCAGCGCCTCGCGCTGAGCGTCCTCTCCTTCGTCCTCCCATTGGCCGCCTGGGCCTTTGTTAGCTATACGCCTTTCATCTGGCATCCCGACATCAAACTTCAGATCTCCGCGGACCGCAGCGACGTCACCACGGTCTATACCGCGGGAGACCATCTCTCCAAAACCTACTACCCGGAATTCGTCGCCGCCATCCGTTCGGACAATGAGAAGATCCTCGCCGAACGAGCTTCCGGCCATGCCGAAGGAAACGGTTTCGCCACTCGGAGAGCGAATGTGAAGATTATGCGGCATATTTCCGACGCCGCTATCGCCAACAAATGGCTGACCCGCGAAGAAGCAAAGGAGGACGAAAACCTGTACGAAATTTGGCGCGGCGTGGCCGAGGGCAAGCTGCGGGGAACGAAGGTCAAGTTCAGCGACGAGAACCGCGCTATCATCGAGCGAAACTGGGCTCTCATGTCAGCTAGCTCCCCCACCTTCAACTCCCGCGACCTGCCGGAGACGCCGCTTGAGAAACTCGTGCCGCAGGGCATCTCCGCCAACCCGGTCTACCTTCCCGCTCCGCATGAGGTCGTGATCAAGGGCATTCAGGATTTCACCTTCGAGTCCGAAGACGACAAGCCCTCCATGTTCGAGCGCTACAAGCACTCGCTTCGCATCGTCTTCTCCGGCTTCCTGCTGGCGGCGGCGATCGGCGTTCCTCTCGGCGTTCTCTGCGGCACTTTCGACTTTTTCTCCAAGCTCTTCGAGCCCTTCATCGACTTCTTCCGCTACATGCCAGCCCCCGCCTTCAGCACCTTGCTGGTGGCCGTCTTCCTGGCCCACGACGCCCCGAAGATCGCCCTGGTGTTTGTCGGCACCTTCTTCCAGTTGGTCCTGGTGGTCGCCAATACCACTCGCCAGCTTGACCGCTCCTTGCTCGAAGCGGCCCAGACTCTCGGAGCGAAAAACCTGACTCTGATCCGCCGCGTCATACTGCCTGGCATCACGCCCAACCTCTACAACGACATGCGAATCCTGCTGGGCTGGGCGTGGACATGGCTGGTCATCGCCGAGCTCATCGGAGTCAAAAGCGGTCTGACCGAGTTTCTGGAAACCCAGGGTCGCTGGCGAAACTTCGATAGCGTTTTCCCCATCATCATCCTGATCGGCATGTCCGGATTCGTCACCGACCAATTCCTTTCCTCGCTGCGCAAGTACCTCTTCCCATGGACGCCTGAAGCGTCGGAGAAGAAACACGGAGTCATTGGCCGCTTTATCCTCTGGCTGGTAGACCGCAAAGCCTACAGCACACCCTTGAACGGAGGAGCGAAGTCATGAGCGATTCACTGAACCTGCCGAGCTACAAGGAGCAGAGCGAGGCCGTCAAAGCGCGCTTCGCCGACATCTACAAGCGCCCCATCAAGCTGGAAGTCGAAGGCCTCAGCAAAAGCTTCACCACCGCCAAGGGCACCGTCGACGTGCTCAGTCCGATCAGCTTCAACGTGCATCGACGCGAGTTCATATCCGTCATCGGCCCATCAGGCTGCGGCAAGTCGACCTTGATCCGCATGCTGGCGGGATTGGAAACCCTCTCTGGCGGCACCTTCCTGCTCGATGGCAACGAGCCGAGCGGACCGGGGGCCGACCGCGGCATGGTTTTCCAGGGCTACACCTTGTTTCCCTGGCTGAGCGTGAAAAAGAACGTCATGTTCGGCCTGGAAGTTAACGGCCGATCGGGCGCCTCGGTGGAGCAAGAGGCCATGCAGTGGATCGATCTGGTCGGTCTTTCCCACGCCGCAGAGAAGTATCCAAGCCAGCTTTCGGGCGGGATGAAGCAACGCGTCGCCATCGCCCGCTCGCTGGCCAACCAGCCGCAGATCCTCTTCATGGACGAGCCGTTCGGGGCCTTGGATCCGCACACCCGCAGCCACATGCAGGCTCACTTGCTGCAGATCTGGCAAAACGTCGACGTCACCATCATGTTCGTCACGCACGATCTCGACGAAGCCATCTACCTCTCCGATCGCATCCTCGTCCTCAAAGCGAATCCCGGCGAGATCCAGGAGTTCGTAGAGGTGCCTGTCCCTCGACCGAGAAAACCGGAGCAACTGCTCAGCCCGGAATTTCTCGCGACCAAGCTGCGCCTCGAAGAACTGATCCATCCCAAGAAAACCGAAGACGAAGCAGAGGACCTGCCGATCGTTCGCATGACCGGCGTCGACGACGAAGTCGAATAATCCATAAAGTGAATACGACGGCGTCAGCGCATTGGGAAGAGCTCACCTGGGAGGAGATCAGCGACCTGATCTCCTCCGGCACGGATGCCGCGATTCTCCCTATTGGAGCGACCGAACAACACGGCCCGCAACTCACGGTGGGCATGGACTCCTTGCTGGGACGTCACCTCTGCGCCAGCGTGGCCCAAAAAACCGGTGTACCCACCCTACCGCTTCTTCCCTACGGCTGCTCGCTCGGGCACTCCCACCGGTGGCCTGGTACCCTGGCCCTCAGTCCCCAGACGCTCATCTCCGTCGTTACCGACATCGCCGACTGGCTCTACCCAGCCGGAATCCGCAAGCTCTTCCTCGTCAACTCCCACGTCACCAACGAAGCCCCGCTGCGCTGCGCCCTGGAAATTCTCAGAGCTCGCTACGACGACCTTTGTATCGCTCTCTTCAACACAGGAAAGCTCACTCCCGAGATCGCGGCGACCTTTTCCGAGGACGCCGACGATTGGCACGCCAACGCCGCGGAAACCAGCCTCGTGCTCCATCTCGCACCCTCCTCCGTCCGCGCCGATAAGCTTGCCAGTTCCGACGATCCCGATCGCACCGGCGGCTGCGTTTTCTCCCATCCGGTGAATCGCACCAGCCTCAACGGCGTAACTGGATCCCCTAGCCAAGCGACCGCCGAAGCCGGCAAGACCCTCTACCAGCGTCTCGAAAAAGAGCTCGTTTCACTGATCAAAACAGGGCTCAGCGAGACACCGCCCCTGGAAAATTCCTACTTCCGAAATCCCGAAACCGCATGACCGCTCTCTCCAGCATCTACCAATCTCATAACAAAGCTCGCGGCTTTATTTACGAAGAGTCGTATCCATGGACCAACGACCAGCTAAACGCCATCCAGAGCAAGCTAGCGGAGGCTGGGGTTAAGTATTGCGTCGGCTCTTACGTCGACCTTCATGGCACGCCAAAAGGCAAGTTCGTCCCACTCTCCCATTTCGAGCACTTCGCCCACGGCTCCGAGCTCTACACCGGCTACGCCCTAGACGGCCTGGGACAAGCGCCCAACGACGACGAAATCGCTTCCGTGCCCGATCTCGGCATGATTATTCCACTTCCATGGAATCCAGAGGTAGCTTGGATTCCTGCCGACAACACCTTGCACGACAAGCCCTATGAGGTGAACGCTCGCGTCATCCTGCAAAAGGTGCTCAAGGAGGCCAAGGAGCTGGGCTTCGGCATGAATCTCGGCATCGAGTGCGAGCTCTTCGTCGTGAAACAGAACGAGGACGGCACGATCCAAATTCCGAATACGGACGACAACCTGACCAAGAGCTGCTACGACATCAAGCGCTTCATGGATCGCTACGACTGGCTGGACAAGATGGCCACCTCCATCGACGACCTTGGCTGGGGGCTCTATTCCTTCGACCACGAAGATGCCAACTCGCAATTCGAGTTCGACTTCAACTACGCCGACGCCCTCACCATGTGCGACCGCTTCACCTTCTTCCGCATGATGGCCAAACACTACGCCAGCGAAGAAGGCTTGCTCGCCACCTTTATGCCCAAGCCGTTCGCCGACAAAACCGGCAGCGGGGCCCATTTCAACATGTCGCTCTACGATCTAGAGACCGGTGAAAACCTCTTCAAACGCCCGCATTCCGAAGACCCGCGCGGACTCGGGGTCACCGAGCTGGCCTATCAGTTCATCGCTGGCATCCTCAAGCACGGCCCCGCCCTCTGCGCCACCTTCGCACCGACCGTCAACAGCTACAAACGCCTGGTGCGCCGCGGTCTCATGGCCTACTACTCCTGGGCACCTGTATTCAATTCCTACGGACGCAACAACCGCACCAATTCCCTGCGCGTCCCCATGTCGGGCGGTCGCGTGGAATCCCGCAACGCCGACGCCGCCTGCAACCCGTATCTCGCCGCGGCCCTCGCCCTCGCCGCCGGACTGGAAGGCATCAAAGAAAAGCTCGATCCGGGAAATCCGCAGGAGGTCAACCTTTACGAGCTTTCGCCCTCGGAAATGCAGGAACGCGGCATCAGCGAACTGCCCACGACACTCAAAGAGGCAGTCAACGCCTTCGCTTCCGATCCCTTCACCCGCCAGACCCTCGGCGACACCCTTTACAACGAGTTTGTCACCTACAAATCCGAGGAGTGGCGTCAATATCACCAAAGCATCGCCCAATGGGAGATCGATAGATACGCCCGCCTCTACTAACCCCAAGAAAATCCTTGCCGAAACCCACCAGAAAGGTATTACGTTTTTTGTATTTCGTAATACTTATGGACCTAGAAGAAATGAACGACCCAGCGGAACGCGTCAGTATCACTATACCACGCTCTGTGCTCGCTAAGTTTGACAGCATGCTCGCTCAGCGCGGCTTCGCCAATCGTTCCCAGGCCATCACGGAAATCCTCAACCGGGAAATCATCGAGGCCAGCAGCGATCAGGAAGACCAGGTCATGGCTGGCACCATCACCCTGTTCTACAATACGCGTCGCAACAATCTATTGGGCACCCTGAGCAAGATTCAACGCAAGCACCTCGCCGAAGTCATCAGTTCGCTCCACGTCCAGCTAGAGAATGACCACATCATGGAAGTCCTAGTGGTTCAAGGCCCCTCGCAAACGCTCCGATCGATCGCCAACGAGCTCATCACTTGCAAAGGCGTGAAAACCGGCAAGCTCAACCTGTCCTCCACCATCATGCCGCCTCTTCACCAGAAGCAGTCCTAATCAACCATTTTCCCTCATCACGTAAAATGTCACACATTCACGAAGAAACCCTCTCCCACTCCGGCATGTGGTCCAAGGTCATCAAGCGCGGCCGTTCGCTCAGAATCACCGACATCGAAGGCGGAGCCAACGTCGGCATGCTGCTCTACAACGCCTACGAGAAGCAGGAACGCTACAACATGCCCGACACCCTCAAGGGCCAGCACATCTTCTACCTCAAAGCCCCCTTCTGCATCCACTCCGACATGGGCCGGCTGTTCGCGGCGATCACTGAGGATACCTGCGGATGGCATGACACCGTTTGCGGAACTTCAGACGCCAAGTCGATTGAGGCTCAATACGGAACGGGCGACTATCAAAGCCTTCGCAACGACTTCTATCGAAATGGACGCGATTGCTTCCTGATCGAACTCGCTAAATGGGGCCTCGGAAAACGCGACCTCGTGCCGAACATCAACTGGTTCTCCAAAATCGTCTCCGATGAGGAGGGCAACTTGAGCTACGTCGAAGGGAACTCCAAAGCCGGCGACTACCTAGAGCTTCGCTTCGAACTGGATACCTTAGTCGTTCTCAACACTTGCCCGCATCCGTTGAATCCAAGTTCCGAATACAGACAGAAACAAGTCAAGCTCACCATTTCCGAGGCGACGTCCGTTTCCGCTGAAGATGCGTCATTGCAGATTCGCCCTGAAAACCTGAGAGCCTACCAGAACACCGCCACCTACAACGCTCTCCGCTTCTAAAAGTCCTCCCAGGAATATCACCAATCTCCACGAATCACTACATCAAATCCCATTCGCGCAATTGCTTCGCCATCTCCGGCAAGCCTCCGTCGTGGGCAGAAGAAACTTCAACATCCATGCTTAAAGAATCTCCACTCAATCCCGCGGACGCCGTCTACCGCCAAGTGATCAAAGCGGGCGACCACTGGACCCGCCTCATCAAAAAGGGCCAAACCTTCCGTATTCTCGACCTCGAAGGTAACCAAGCCGCGGATACGCTTTTCTACAACGCCCACGACCCGGTCGATCGCTACAGCGCCAGCGATACCATTCGCTTGCAGCGTAACCTCTACCTCACCACCGGAACCAAGCTCATCTCCACCGCAGGAAACGAGCTGCTCGAAATCACCGCCGACACTTGCGGACGTCACGACACACTGGGCGGAGCCTGCTCCCGCGAGTCCAACACCATGCGCTACGCCCTGGAAAAGGAACACATGCACGCCTGCCGCGACAGCTTCATTTGCGGACTACACGAACACAACGACGACCTCGGCAAGCGCGACATCACCTGCAACATCAATTTTTTCATGAACGTCCCCGTAACTCCCGAAGGCAAACTCACCTTCGCAGACGGCATCAGCGCCCCCGGCCGCTATGTGGAGATGGTTGCCCTCATGGACGTCATCGCTCTTATCTCGAACTGCCCGCAGCTCAACAATCCCTGCAACGCCTACAACCCGACCCCCGTCGAAGCCATCATCTGGGATTAGCTCCCACGAATCTCACCAATTTTCAAGAATTGGCTCATATCATTTCAAAATAAATTCGTGCCCATTCGTGGAATTCGTGGGCGAAAAAACCTCTCCAACACTCCCGTGTTTACCAAAGTCCTCATAGCCAATCGCGGCGAAATCGCCTGTCGCATCATCAAAACCCTTCGCAAAATGGGTGTGACCTCGGTGGCGATCTATTCCGACGCCGACAAGTTCGCCCGTCACGTGGAGCTAGCCGATGAAGCGATCCACATCGGTCCCGCTCCGGTTAAACAAAGCTACCTCAATACGACGGCCATTCTCCAAGCAGCCAAGTCCAGCGGAGCGCAAGCCATCCATCCTGGCTATGGACTGCTTTCGGAAAACGCCGACTTCGCCACGGCGGTCGAGAAAGCGGGTCTCGTTTTCATTGGTCCCACTCCGGAGCAAATGATCAAATTCGGCCTCAAGCACACCGCTCGCGAGCTGGCCATCGCGAACAACGCTCCGCTCCTCCCAGGTAGCGATCTCTTGGATACACTGGACGATGCGAAATCCGAAGCCGACCGAATCGGCTACCCGGTCATGCTAAAGTCGACCGCCGGCGGTGGCGGTATCGGTATGACCCTCTGCTGGAGCAAAACGGAACTGATCAAAGCCTATGATTCCGTGAAGCGCCTTGGAGAAAACAACTTCGCCAACGCCGGCATCTTCCTGGAAAAGTTCGTGCAGCGAGCCCGCCACATCGAAGCCCAGGTTTTTGGCGATGGAAAAGGCAAAGTCATCGCTCTGGGCGAACGAGACTGCTCCGTTCAACGTCGAAACCAGAAAGTCATCGAAGAAACGCCTGCTCCAGCCATCTCGCAGGAGCAGCGTACCGAGCTTCTCAATACCGCCGTGCGCCTAGCGAAAGCGGTCAACTACCGTTCAGCTGGCACGGTCGAGTTCGTCTACGACGTCGACGCTTCCCAATTCTACTTTCTGGAGGTCAATACGCGACTACAGGTCGAGCATTGCGTCACCGAAGAAGTCACCGGGGTCGATCTCGTGCAGTGGATGATCGAGCTAGCTGCGCAGGAGATGCCAGACCTCGATACTTTGAAAATAATACCATCCGGGTCCGCAATCCAAGCCCGCGTCTATGCAGAGGACCCAAACAAAACCTTTCAGCCCTCTTCCGGTCTGCTCACCGAAGTTCGCTTCCCCGATTCGGTCCGCGTCGACACCTGGATCGAAACGTCCACTGAGGTTTCCCCGTATTACGATCCTCTGTTGGCCAAGATCATCGTCAAGGCGGACAACCGGTCCAGCGCTATCGACGCGCTCGCCTCGGCCTTGGCCGACTCACGCGTCGAGGGCATCGAAACCAATCTTGAATACCTGGAAAACATCGTCGCGTCCGATGTATTCAACCAGGCGCTACACACGACGAAATTCTGTGATTCGCTCAAATACGAGCCTCATTCGATCGATGTGATCGAAGCGGGCACCCAAACCACGGTTCAAGATTATCCCGGTCGCGTAGGCTATTGGGACATCGGCGTTCCTCCGTCTGGTCCCTTCGATTCCTACGCATTCCGCATGGGCAACAAGTTGTTGGGCAATCCCGACCAAGCCGCCGGCCTGGAAATCACCGTCACCGGCCCCACGCTTGTCTTCAACCATGCCACCACCATTGCCCTAACAGGAGCCCCCACCAACGCGACACTCAATGGCGAAAGCGTGCCGTTCTGGACGCCTATTCAAATCAAGGCTGGCGACGAACTCGCAACTGGAAAAATAACCGAAAACGGCTGCCGTGCCTACCTGGCGGTCCAGGGCGGACTGGATGTTCCCGACTACCTCGGAAGCAAATCAACCTTCACTTTAGGCCAGTTTGGCGGCCATTGCGGCCGAACCCTCATGCCAGGCGACGTGTTGCACTTCAACCACCCGGCGCTGGGCAGCGATGAAGAAACGCGTTCCGAGTCCAACCTACAGGCTTTGGAGGAAACCCTTCCGTCCCAGATTCCAAACTACGGTCATCATTGGGAAATCCGAGTGCTCTATGGTCCTCATGGAGCGCCCGACTTCTTCACCGACGAGGATATTGAAACCTTTTTCGATACTCGATGGGAGGTACACTACAACTCCGCTCGCACCGGGGTTCGTCTCATCGGTCCGAAACCCAAATGGGCTCGCGCCGACGGTGGCGAAGCGGGCCTCCATCCCTCCAACATCCACGACAACGCCTACGCCATCGGCGCCATCGACTTCACTGGAGACATGCCGGTAATCCTCGGACCTGACGGCCCCTCTCTCGGCGGTTTCGTCTGCCCGGCTACCATCATAAAAGCCGACCTGTGGATGATGGGACAACTCAAGCCAGGCGACACCATTCGCTTCACCAAAGTCGACCAAACGACCGCCACGAGGCTAGAAGCGGCGCAGGAGCAGGTATTCCAAGGTAGGGCTGGATCGCCGAGCCAGCCGCAGTTCCCATCTTCCCGCTACGGCACCGAAGACGCCATCCTCGAAACCATCCCCGAGCAGCCAGTCCTCGATCGCCCTTCCGTCTGCTATCGTCGCTCTGGCGATAAGTATCTCCTCGTTGAATACGGCGAAATGAAGCTCGACCTGAACCTACGGTTCCGAGCCCACGCCTTAATGGAAGCCGTCAAATCTGCCGATATTCCAGGGATTCTAGAGCTCACGCCAGGCATTCGGTCATTGCAAATTCACTACGAAAGCTTGCAGATTCCGCTCGATGAGCTTGTCGACAAGCTCAAGATCATCGAAGACGTGCTTCCTCCCATCACGGAGATGACAGTGCCGACTCGCACCGTTTGGCTGCCGCTTTCCTGGGATGACGAAGCGACCCAGCTAGCGATCAAGAAATACGAATCGGTTCGCAAAAACGCTCCTTGGTGTCCGAGCAATATCGAGTTTATTCGCCGTATCAACGGATTGGATTCAATCCAAGATGTAAAAGACATCCTCTTCAACGCCAGCTACCTGGTGATGGGCTTGGGTGACGTCTACCTTGGCGCGCCCGTCGCCACTCCAGTTGACCCGCGTCACCGCCTCGTCACTACGAAGTACAACCCCGCACGCACCTGGACTCCGGAAAACGCAGTCGGCATTGGCGGAGCCTACCTCTGCGTGTATGGAATGGAAGGACCTGGCGGCTACCAGTTTGT
Source organism: Pelagicoccus sp. SDUM812003 (assembly GCF_031127815.1). NCBI lineage: Bacteria > Pseudomonadati > Verrucomicrobiota > Opitutia > Puniceicoccales > Pelagicoccaceae > Pelagicoccus > Pelagicoccus sp. SDUM812003. Next base: position 333,550 of record NZ_JARXHY010000002.1, read on the forward strand.
AGGACGCACCGTGCAAATGTGGAATCGCTACAAACAGACCAAGGATTTCAAAGAAGGAAAGCCCTGGCTGCTCCGTTTCTTCGACCAAATCCGCTTCTACGAAGTCTCCGCTAAGGAGCTCTTGAAGATGCGAGAGGATTTCATCCACGGACGCTTCGAGCTGAAAGTCGAAGAGAGCGAGTTCAATCTTGCCGACTACAATCGATTCCTAGCGGACAACGACAATTCCATCAAAACCTTCAAAGCCAAGCAACAGGCAGCCTTCGACGCCGAACGCCAGCGTTGGATCGAAACCGGCCAAGCCACCTTCGTGGCCGATGAATCTGCAGGAGCACTCGCCGTAGAAGATGACATTCCCGAGGGCTGCTCTCCCGTTCAGAGCCATGTCCCTGGCAGCGTATGGAAAATCTGCGTACAGGAAGGCGACAAAGTGAAAAAAGGAGACACTCTCCTCGTGGTGGAATCCATGAAAATGGAAATCAACCTCACCGCTCCCACCGACGCCACCGTGGAAAAACTGCTAGCCGAAGAAGGCTCACCCACCAAAAAAGGGCAAACCCTCGCAATTTTGAGAACCTAAACCTCCCACGAATCACACCAATCTTCTCGAATAAATTCGCGCCCATTCGGGTCATTCGTGGGCAATCCTCTCATGAACATTTCTTTCGACATCACCACCCTCCGCGAAGGCTATCTCGCTGGCGACTACACTCCTACAGATATCATTCGCGAAGTCCTCTCCCGCATCGACGCGGGCGACTCCAAAATTTGGATATCCGTCGATTCCGCCAACCGTCTCCTTGAGCAGGCTGCCAAACTCGAAACGAAAGATCCAGCCTCCCTACCTCTCTACGGTATTCCCTTCGCAGTGAAGGACAATATCGATGTAGCGAATCTCCCCACCACTGCGGCCTGTCCAGACTACCGCTATTTCGCCTCCAAGGATGCCTACGTCGTCGCCCTGCTTCGGACCGCCGGCGCTATTCCAATCGGCAAAACCAATCTCGATCAGTTCGCCACGGGATTGGTCGGCGTCCGTTCGCCCTACGGCGTGCCAAGCAACGCCTTCAACCCTGATTACATCCCTGGCGGATCCAGCTCCGGTTCCGCCGTATCCGTCGCTCTGGGACAGGTATCCTTCTCTCTCGGCACCGATACCGCTGGCTCAGGGCGAATTCCAGCCTGCTTCAACAACCTGATCGGCCTCAAGCCCTCCCGCGGGCTCTTCTCCAACCGCGGAGTGGTCCCCGCTTGCAAGTCGCTAGATTGCGTATCCGTTTTCGCATACAATGCAGCGGATGCCCAAAACGTTTTCCGCATCGCTGCTTCCTTCGACCAACAAGACGCCTACAGCCGAGCGAACCCCACTGAACTCGCCGACACCCAAAAGGTTCACCGAAATGATCTACGGATGGGCGTTCCACTGCCGCATCAGCTGCAGTTTTTCGGCGACGAGGATTACCAAAACCAATACCTCGCGGCCGTGAAGCGGCTCGAAGGGCTCGGCTACCAAAGCAAGCTGATCGATATCGAACCGCTGCTCTCCGCCGCCCGACTGCTTTACGAAGGCCCATGGGTTGCGGAGCGCTACTGGGCCATTCGAGAACTCATCGAAACCGTCCCAGATTGTCTGCATCCGACCACTCGTGCCATCATCGAAAAGGGTATCGAAGGCACCGCCGTTGACGCCTTCGACGCGGCCTACAAATTGCAGGCCTTCAAACAGACCTCAGAGACGATCTGGCACGAGGTCGACTTTCTGGCCACTCCCACCGCGGGCACCCACTACACTATCGCCGAAGTCGAGGCGAATCCCATCCAATTGAATTCAAATCTCGGATACTATACCAACTTCATGAATCTGTTGGACATGTGTTCCGTCGCCACCCCTACCGGATTCACGCCGAAAAAGCTTCCCTTCGGCATCACCCTCATCGCTCCCGCTTTTCACGACGAAAAACTTCTGGTTATCGCGGACCGACTTCAGCAAGCGAGCGAGCTTCCACTTGGAGCCACCGAAAACAAACGCTACGGGTCCCTCAAAGCGCCTTCCTACGACAGCTTGCCCATTCTGGTCTGTGGCGCCCACATGAGCGGGCTTCCACTCAATCACCAGCTCACCGAGTTGGGCGCTGTATTCAATCGCTCCACACGGACCGCGTCCGCCTATCGCCTCTACGCCCTACCCGGAACGACGCCGCCCAAGCCTGGCATGATCCGCGATGCGGAAAACGGATCCGCTATCGACGTGGAGATCTGGGACCTGCCCAAAGGCCAATGGGCCGCCTTCATCGCCCAGATTCCCGCCCCGCTCGGCATCGCAAACATCGAGCTCGCTGATGGCTCTTTCGTAAAAGGCTTCTCCTGCGAAGCCTGGGCAGTTGAAGACGCGAAAGAGGTCACCCAGCATGCAAGCTGGAGGACATACCTCGAGACGGTTCAGGAAGTTTAGACACAGAAAGGCCGTCCTTCGAGGACGGCCTCTATTTGAGAAATCTTACGGCTGCCAGCGAGCGGTATTGCTGTCGCCATCCTTGATCACTGCGACCAGCTCGATTTCGATCAGGAGCTCGTGTCGGCACACATCCGCTTCCACGCAAACCAGAGGCATTTCAGGGATGCCGAGCAGTCGCAGGGCGCGCTTGTAGTCTTGATACACCTCCTGCGTTTTGCAGTACACCACGCCCATGTGAATGTCCTTTAGGCTACCACCTTGATCTTCCAGAAGCGCCGCAATATTCATAAGCGTATCCAAAGCTTGGATCTCAGCATTGCCAATGTATGTGCTCTCGCCCGCAGTGTTGATGCTGGCGGTACCGGAAACGTAAACCGTGCGATACCCTTCATGGGTCAGCACCATTCCGCGTGAGAATGCGGAACCGTAGCCAAAGGCTTGATGCTGGCGCGAAGTGGTGACGATCGGAGTCATTTCGATCCCTTTTTCACTGACATTCTTCACCGCCAATAGATCCAAGAAGCACTCTTCATTGCCGAAACGTCCTTGAATGCCAGTGCTCGCAGGATAAACGGGAGGCTTGCCAGTGGAAAAGATGCCCGCCTTCTTAAAATGCTCAGTGCGCACACGATTCAACTCACCATACCAATCCAGGAGTCGACGACAGTATATCCAGGTTCTGGCGACACGTTTGAAATCCATGCCGAAGTTGTCCAGCACCGACGAGCAGCGTTCGAACATGGTTTGGCACTGATCGGTCACGTTCGGCTTGTTCTCCTTGTCCTTTTCGTCGTAGCCATGGATCTGTGGCGAGTACAATAGCTCGAAATCCTTCGTCTTCCAGAGGAAGGACGGCGTTTCGGATTCGAAGTGCTTTTCCACCTTTATCGAATCGCTCTTCGCTACGATGCCCCAGATCTGCAGGCTCACAATGTCCTGTCCATCGAGGGGACGGCCTTCGACGTAAGTGAAGGGAAGGCTCTTGTCCAAACCCGCCTTTTCGAAGAGTTTTTCGCGAGCTTTGCAAAACGCGTCGAGCGCATCGGCGCTACCGTGAATCTTTTCCTGCAGGACCTGAATCTCCTTCTCAACAACCAGTTCGATAGCCTCCGCGTAGATGGCCGCGACTTGTTCTTCGACCGCCCCCACGTTGGGAGACTCTACCGTAATGTAGTAGTCTGAATAGGTTTCTCGCTCGACGAGCTTTGCAGTGAGCTTGGGTTTGATGTAAGTCTGTATCATAGTAGTAGGGGGGGAATTAGTTGTCTTTCACACAGCGGAAACCGATATCCGCATGCCAGTAGTTCGGGTTGCACCAAAGGCGCCGTGAGCACCTGAAATTGAAGCGAGCTTGCGATTCGTTTCCGCCAAATCCGCCTCCGCGGATGACCTTTCGCGTATCGTCCTCTCGTCCTTGATCGCCGGAACGCAGCAAGGCAACGGGACTGTAGGGCCCAGGAAGCTCGCCGTTCGCCAGCCCTTCCGGACCAGTGGGATCTTGAAAGTTAGTTTCTTGGCTGTAGTAGGATTCTCCATACCAGTCCTCTACCCACTCCCACACGTTGCCTGCCATGCCCACACAGCCGCTGGGGCTTGGGCTGAGTGTCTCGTGGTCGACCGGCTTCACCGAGGAAAACGCAAGCGGCCGCCACTCGTCTCCCCAGGGATAGCGCAAGGCCTTTAAACCTCTCGCCGCGCGCTCCCACTCCGCTTCAGTCGGAAGACGCTTTCCTTGGGCCAGAGCGTAGCCACGAGCATCTCGCCAGCTCATGCCACGGGCAGGCAGATTCGCTTGCTCGACCAAAGATTCGGAGATTCCGGGGAGGCTAGCGAGCTGGTCGGCTGACTTTCCTTCGACCTCAGCAAGCGGCAGCTCGAGCATCTCCGCCAAAGCGAAGCGGGCCGAAAGCGCCTTGCGCTTGCATCGCTCTCCCATGGTTTCTGGGGCTTTGGCTTCGAAATAGCGAATCATATCCAGAGAGCCCTCTACGCTGTGTCGATGCCAAGCCCCTTCGAGCTGCTCGTAGAGCTCTCTCTCCCGCACGTAGGCGGCAAACTGGCGATTGTTCACCTCGTATTTGTCGATCCAATACGCGGAGAGACTCACACGGTGGGCCGGAGCCTCGTCGTAATAGCCGTCATCAGCGCCCATTTGAAACTCGCCAGCGGGGATGAAGATCATTTCGGAATCGGAAGCGAAGCAGAGCGAGGCTCCACAAGTAGCTAAAATCGAAATGGCTAGTGTCTGTAGTCGCTTCATATTACAAATCCTTGACGCAACGGAAGCCGAGCGTGAATTTTCTGAAATCGGGTTCACTGCAACTGCGATCGGCGCAGCGGGTCTCGCTGGGGATGCTCTGCGAGCTTCCGCCTCTGACCACCCTGCTCTTCCCTGACTGAGGGCCGCTGGGGGAGCGAGCGGCGCTCTGCGGGTAGTAGTCCGCGCCATACCAGTCGGCACACCATTCCGCCACGTTGCCTGCCATGTCCGAACAGCCGAAAGGACTGTCGCTTCCCGAGAAACTGCCAACTGGAGCCGGGTAGATGTATCCATCGCGATCCACTCCCTGCACCCGGTAGTCGGTCCCTTTCATGTCGCCACCGATATTGCACAGGCCCCACTTCCATTCGTTGCCCCAGGGCCAGAGTCGCTGGTCCGTGCCGCGAGCCGCGAATTCCCACTCCGCTTCAGTCGGCAAGCGTTTGCCGGCCCACTTGGCATATGCGTAGGCATCGTACCAATCCACACCGACCACCGGCATATCATCGGCAAGAAAGGTCTGGTTGGAAAACGGAACCAAGGCTGCGGTGGCCGCGTCTCCTAGCAGCGGATTGTAGTCTTTCCAATACCGCGGAGTATGGTCCTTTCCAGCAGGCTGTTCAGGATGACGCACTGTATCGTCGCCGTATTCCGTCACCCAGTCCAAGAATTTTCGATACTGAGCGTTGGTCACCTCGTATTTATCGATGGCATAAGCCTTCAGCTCCACCTGATGGATCGGCTTCTCGTCGTCTAGGCGCCAGGCGCTCTGAGCCCGTGCGAGCAGGACGTGATAGGGGCGCAGGGGCTTGCCTTCGATCATCTTGTCCAGATCCGGATGTGTCGTCTCGTTTCCCATGAGAAACTGGCTCGCCGGGACAACGACCATTTCGGACCCATCCTTCTCATGCACGATAACGGCGCCCGCTTGGTGTGAGCTCGAGCTCGTCCCCTCTCCGCAGCCGTGAAACGCCAAAAGAGAAACGAGGCTAAGCGCTATACTGGAAATTTTGGATACGCTAGGCATCATTCGATAGAATTCATAAAGTTAACCAGGTCATCGATCTCCTGACGCGTGAGGTGGGAGGTGCCGCCATGAGTATCGAATCCGAGACGACTCTCCGAGATGAGGTGCATCTTCACGCGATCCTCCGCCGTAGCGAAGAGGAATGTCATATTGAAGCCTACCTCCTTTTTGTCGGGACGTTCTGGATACCCGCCGAAAAGAGGTTCGTACTTGAAGGTGCCGAGAGCGGGATGTCCTGGCGTTAGGGAAACCTCTCGCAGGTTGCGAGCGAGGCCGTTGTGCAGGAAGGAGGCTGGACGATCCCAGATGCCACGCAACGGGAAGGTGGTCAGGTGGCCTTGCTTGGCCTCCATGCGCCCTTGGTCCCATGGCTCCAGATCGCGGCGCTTCCCATTGTTGTAGTCCTCTCGATTCTTGCTGAGCAGAGTGAAGGATCCGTCTCGCACCGTGAACATGGTTACGGGTGGAATCGCTTGTTGCGGATTGTTTGGAAAGTCCTTTTTGGCGAAACTGGGGGCGGGATGACAAGAGACGCAGCCCACCTGCGGGTCCTCGAATACGAGCTGGCCGCGTTTGATCGATGGATGCTGATGATCGTAGGGATTGGGCAGTAGACGTGGCTCGTGCATTTGCCACTCGCCGATAAATCGCTGGAAGTCGCGCAGGTTGAACGACTTGCCAAACTGCTGTCGCGACAGCGTGCGAAACATCTCGTCGCGACGCTCTTCCAGGTCCACTTCATAGGCGGTGGTCGTATCCATCTTGGACTGGATATCGTCCTGACCGCTCATCGTGTAGTGGGCAGCGACTTTAGTGAAATCTCCTTGTGGCGAGAGAGCTCGGAAATCATCCGAGGGACAGTGCTCCAACATCATGGAGCGCGGTTCGTATCCAGAAATCACTCCTTCGAAGAAGAAGGGCTGAATGGCGAAAAGGCCTCGCATCTGCGGCACGTTCATAGCCCCGCCGATCATAATCGGACCGCTTTGAGCTTCCGCGTCCAAAAACTCCTGACCGAGAACCTGGCTCACGCCCCAGCTTCGACCATCGCTCATGTCCCGAGTATGACAGTGCAGGCAGGAAGTATCGCCATCTGAGGAATAGAAGGAGGTATGGGCCATGATCTCGCCTCGCTCAGCATTGGTGGCGGGCACCGGCAAGCGCAGGAGCGAGGGATCCACCGGAATCTCGTAGGAGCTTCCGCTCTCGCGATCGATCAGACTGAGCGAGCCTCCGAGGAAGTTCGCGGTGAGTAGTTTGTTTTCCGATACGGTTCCCGCTTTGCCTTCCTTGATGCCCTTGGGCATGAAACCAGTTGGATAGACAGCTTCCGGCACCAGGTAGTCGATAGGGTCGCTAGCGGTGGGATTGATGCGCCATTGCTGCACTTGGTTGCTGCCTTGCATGCTCACGAAGAGCCGATCGCCATCGATAGCGAGACGATCGGGAAACGCTCCGACCACGCGCATCAGAGCGGGAGGAATATCGCCTTTGATGTCGCCATAGGTCGACTCCGCGGAGTCCGATGTGTAGCGAACCCAAGCGCGATGGGCTTCGTACTTGTTGACCTTCAGGATATGTCGAAGACCTTCCTGGCTGTCGGCTTCGGGAATGTCCAAAGCGGAGATGTCGATGAACACGATATCGTTTTGGATATCGCGGAACTTGATCTCCAAGGTGCCATCGACCGCGTCAAACGGCCCTAGGATCTCCTGCTGTTCGCGCGGCAACGGCAAGCCGGTGCTGGGGTCGCGCCATACTGTGTATTGAGCCGCTGGATTCTCGGGATCCCAAGACTCGCCGCCAAATGGGTCGCGCTCCTTGGTCACTCCAAATCCGATGCCCATGGTAGAGACGATCAAGTAGTCGCGCCCTGTCTCGTCGCTGTGATAAACCGCCAGGTCGTTCACCGCGTTCTGCAGGTAGATGGCGCCGACTTCCTGTTGGCTCGCTGTATCCACGATGGAAATATCCTGCGTACCCGTGTTGCCCACGAAGAGGTAGCGCTCGTCGTCGCTCAAGGCGGTAGCGACCGGCTTGCTACGTTGGTTGCCCACAGGTATGCCAGGACCGGTGCCTCCTGCATCGATCCATTCGGTAAGCTGCTTCAATCGCTCATCCGTTTCCGGTTCCGGAAAAACGACCGTGCCCAAAGCGTGGCTTTGATACTTGGGCGTCATGTCAGCGTAGCCCCCTACTCGGCCAGGCAAGGCTGCGGTGAGCAATCGACTTTGCTTGGCATCCCCCGGCACGATATGCTCAAGAGCAGAGAGAAAGCTCTTCATCTGATCCGGGCCGGCGTAGAAACCGCCGCGCATGGCGTCGTGACAGCCGGTGGTGGCGCAGCTCTGATTGAGGATGCCATGGATGGAGGGTCCCATTTCAGATTCGGAGAAGAATGCCTTATCATCGAGCCCACCCAGCACTCGCATCCTGGCTTCGATGTCGGAGGCGCTGGCTTTGGCATCCACTAGGAAGACCTGATCCAAGTATCGATTCGCTAGATACAAAGTCTCACCGTCTTTGGAGAAGGAACCATCTTGGCAATAGTAGTCCAAGGCGATCTCGTCCACGAAGCGATCGCTCTGCGTATCCAACACCGCGGCGAAATTCGAAAAGCGGTTTACAACCAGCAGGTAACGCTCGTCCGGATGCTCGATCAGACGGATCGGCGAAGAAGCGGCATCCTGGGTCGAAGGGCCTTGAATCGGGATGCGTTTGATCACTCGGCGCTGGGCGATGTCGACCACAGCGATTTCGCTGCCGGGCTCGTATTCAGATCCTTGCAAGGTCAGATAAGCCTTGCTGCCATCCTGACTGAGGGCCACGTCGGAAGGATGGTCTCTGCGTGGCTGCGGCTCGGGGTTCGGATTGGGATTTCCCACCGGTTGCAGATTGCGCCGCGCAAACTCTCGCCCATAGGACCAGACCTCGCTGGTGAGCAATCCGAAGAGCGAGGGATTCGAGCTCTCGCCGACGTCCGCGTCTTCCATCTGCGGGATTCGAGCGGGGGCATTGCTTGCAGGGAACGTCCCCACTTCCAGTCCCAAAGTATAGGCGCCGAGAGCGAGTGGGATCCCGAGTTTGAGTAGATAAGTGCCTTTGTTCCGGAGCGTCATTACAAGGATTTGAGGTAAATGATCAGGTCTTGGAGTTCGGCGTCCGACAGTCCACTGGTCAGGCCATGCTTGTCGTCAGGGTTGTACTTGCGAAAGATCTCTTCGTAAGTCTCGGCGAATCCATGATGCAAATACGGGCCAGTGCGATAGGACTCGCGCAGCGAGGGAGTGTAGAAACGGGACCGCAGCTCGAAGGAGGCTTTCAGACCGAGGTCATGCTTGCGCATATCGGAAAAGGTAGGCGGCACATGGCAGACATGGCAGCGAGAACGATAGAAGATTTCCTTTCCCCTTTCCAACGCGGCGACGTCCTCGTTGAGGTAGGGATTCGGAGCGCGGCGTGGGTGACCGATGTACTCCATAAGGGCTTCGTGATTCTCTTCCGTAGGGATGAATCCCAGGAACCGTTGCCCCGCAGCTACTCCCGCATACATGTTGGCACGCACGCCTGACCACATGACCGGCGGCGTATCCATGGCGTCATGCAGCGACTTGGCGTTCTTGGGATTGCCCCGACCATCGTTGATCAAGTCCCAGTTCAAACCATCCGTTGTGGCGTCCTCCTGATGGCAGCTAGCGCAGCTGTAGTAGTTTTGCTGGCAAATGCGGGCGTCGTTGAAGAGCAGCTCTCCACGGCGCCAAAGCGTCATCTTCTTCTCCTCGCCTAGAGCGATCACCGCTTGCAGTTCGCCATCTTCAGCGTTCATCGCTGATATGTCGTTGGTAAAGTAGTTAGCTACGTAGAGGGTACCGCGCCGGGCGTCGAGAGCCATGCCACGCGGACCGTTCCCACCGGTTTGGACTCGTTTTCCCAGAGCCAAGCGATCGAAGACCTCCACGTCCTGCGAGAGACGAACCACCGCGTCGGCCTTGGTGGAAGCGACCAGATTCAATAGCTTGGGAAGATCGACGAAGGCGACCTCATGCACGCCGGAGAGCGTAACGTACAGGCGCTTCTGATCTGGAGAGATGAGCACGTCCCAAGGATTCGCCGCTCCATTGATCAAGCTATCCAGCGGCACCACCACGCAATGGCCCGGCTGATCCACCTTCATGACGTAGACGCCATTGGAGTTGATCCATCCTCGCTCGATTTGCATGGTGATCATCTCGTCGTGGGCGATGATTCCGGCGGCGATCAAATACTCCTCCGTATCAGTTTTCTCGATACCCTTTGTCAGCGATGAGCGCAGCATATGGCGTGACTCGCGCAGCTGCCCTGTATGGGCGTCGATCAAGCTGAGCTCGCGAGCCATGCCGTTGGTGACGGCGATCAGCCCCTTGCTCGGCAGCTCCGTGATAAAGCGAGGAGCTCGAGCCACGCTGGTTTCGAAAAGCTTGCTCAGATCCCGAGTGGCCAGACCTGTCACCGTGTTGGAAATCATGTTCGCGACATAGAGTCGCTCGCCATCCTGAGAGAGCGTCAGACCATAGGGCTCGTATCCGACCTTGACAGAGTCGACCACCGTCAAACTGTCCAGATCCACGACTTGGATACAGTAGTCGTACAGGCAGCTGACATAGAGCTTCGACTCGTCCTTTGACAGAACCGCGTCCGCAGGGAAACTTCCCAGCGCTAATTCACGAGTCACGCTCTGGGTCTCTAGGTCGATGACAGAGAGGCTGCTACTGGTATTGTTTATCACATACAGCTCGCCTCTCTTCTGCGAGAGCGACAGAGCGAGCGGCGAGTGGTAGCTCTCCTCCAGCCAAGGAGCGGTTTCGTCGCTGGAGAAAGCGTCTATCGCACCGCCCAGCGAGAGCAAAAAGCCAACGAAGAGAAACAGAATTTTGTATTCGCGACACATATACAAGCTCCTATGCAATGGGGTTCTCCGCTTCCTTGTCCTTGGCCTCGTGTCCGCGTAGCCACTTGATGTAGATGATTAGCTTTTCCAGCTCCTCGTCTGTCATCTGCTTGCGGTAGCCAGGCATCTGGATGACTTGGCGTTCGAGAAAATAGCGACCAACCGGGTGCTCCATCAGACGGGAGCTAGTACCCTTGAGAATCCACTCGCGCAGCTCGTCATCGTCTTTCACCAGTTCCTTGAAGTCCTCTCCATCCCAAGCTGGGATGATGCCGGTGAAACTCTTAGGGTTTGGCATGCCGCCCATGCCAGAAGGGCCATGGCAGCCGAAGCAGCCGAACTCGCGAGCCACGACGCTGCCTTCGTAAGCCTCGTCCGGCATGTTGGGAAAAAACTCCGCTACCGCCACGAAATAGGCCACCAGATCGTCAAGCTCCCGCTCCGAAACCAGGCCCTCGTAGGCCGGCATCGGCTCGATGTTCTCCGCTCGCAGGCCCTCGATCGGTGGGTGCTGCTCGTCATGAGGTTTTCCATACAGGATCCATTCGCGGATCTCCTGCTCGTTATCTACGTACATGACCGCGGTGCCTTTTTCCCAGCCCGGCATGCGACCGGCAGGGGAGATCGGATCGGGAATGCCGTTCACTCCATCGGGGCCGTGACACGCGAAGCAGCCCATCTCATGAGCCAGCTGCTTGCCGCGAATGGCTGGCGTGACCTCAGGCCGCCGAATCGCGTAGAGCGTGCCTACCGCGACAGCAAGCACGCCAGGGATGAGGAGCAGAAGCAGGCGACTTTTGAGGAGCTTGCCACCGCAACAACGTAAAAGGGAGGTTTGGGGATACGCGGGCATACGCAGGGCCCAAAAGCGTATAAGGAACCCTTTTCGTCAATTTCCGTGGGGTAAGCTGCCGTTATACCGGGGTGGATCGCAATTGCGATAAAACCGCCTAATCCACTGGAAAACAGCTACTTATTACGCCCATCGTTCCGGCTGAATCCTAGTCCAATCGGCCCGCTTGGGAATGGTGGCGAACGCGTTGTTTCCGATGGACTGCTTAGAGATGGGCGAGCCCCTACTCCACTCCGCTATCGATTTCCTGGATCTGGGTCGTCACCGAATACTGCTTTCCTTGCCGGTAGAAAACGATCTCCACCTGCTCGCCCGCCTTTTTCAGGTCGAAGGCGTGATAGAGATCGTCCACGTTGCGAATCGGGGCGCCATTGACGCCCTGTAGTACATCTCCCAATACAATTCTTCCCATACGGTCGCGCGTCGTTCCCTGAAGCCCCGCCTTTTCAGCGGGGGATCCCGGCAGGACCTCGCGCAGGAGCACTCCCTCGATGCCCAACCTGCTAGCGAGCCCGGCGAAGCTCTGGTCGCTAAAGACGGTCACCCCAATTCCAGAACGGATCGGTCGTCCGAATTCTATGATCTGCCCCACGATGCGCTTGATGGTGTTGGACGGGACGGCGAAGCCGATACCGGTGGAGTCGCGCAGGATCAGCGTATTCATTCCGATGAGACGACCTTTGCTATCGAGCAGCGGACCGCCGGAATTACCGGGATTGATCGCCGCGTCGGTCTGGATCATATCGCGAATGGTCACGTTTTTCACGATCGAGGTCATGCTTCGCCCTAGAGCGGAAATCGTGCCCACGGTCAGCGTATGGTCGAGGCCGAACGGATTGCCGATGGCGATGCTCTTCTGTCCAACCAATATCTTGGAGGAATCCGCCACCAGCTCGCCCAGCGGAGTGACGTTGGTTTCCACCAGATCGATTTTCAACACAGCCAAATCCTTGCTGGGCTCCACCCCGACCTTGACCGCCTCGTAGGTGTTGCCGTCGATCAGCGTAACCGCGATGCGATCCGCCTGCTGCACCACGTGGTAGTTGGTCACGATGTGTCCGCGAGCATCCCAGAGAAAACCGGAACCGGTATTTTGGGGAATCTCCGACACGGTCCAGGTGCGGATGTCGAACTGATTCTGTATGTTATGGACGAATACAACGGCTGGGGACGCTTTCTGAAAAACCTCGATGGTATTGCGTTCGCCCGGCAAGAACGTCTGATCCGTGGGTCCGCCGCTTCGAGCGCCATCGCGCGTCCCCTGATGAGTCTCTTCGAAGAGGTAGTTGGCCACGTAGGTGACGAGAAAGACGCAGATCGCGAAAAGCAGGAAGGGAAAGACGAAGCGGTAGGGTTTGCTGGAATTCGACATGGTTGGGAGTGACTGTCTTCTGTCTAGAGCAGATCTTCGCGGGAGCAAGGAAAGCCCGAACACGGAAATCAAAAAGAGATTGTCGCAGCCCTGCGGCGACCTAGACTGTTCGTTTTCATGAGCTGCGAAAACGAACACTTCGACGCCGCGATCTCCTCGCTGAAGCGCGAGCGCTACCGCATCACCGAGCCACGAAAGGCCCTCCTGCGCCTGCTCGTCGATAGCGAGCGGCCCCTGAGCGCCGAGGAGGCGCACGATCGATTGGGCTCCAGCGACTACGATCTGGTCACCGTTTATCGCAATCTCGAAACCTTCGAAACGGCAGGAATCGCCACTCGCATCCTAACCGAGTCCGGAAAGTCGCTTTTCGAGCTCAATCGCTCCGAACACCACCATCACCACATCATCTGTCGCAAGTGCCACCGAGCCGAGCGGCTCGACCACTGCGAGATCGAAAAGCTGGAAACCTTGGCCACCAAGCTCGGCTTCACCGAAGTCACCCACGTGCTCGAGCTCTACGGCGTCTGCGACGATTGCCGCTAGGCGAGTGAAACGGGCCCGCTCCCTAGCCGTGCGAGCAGCAAGACCGACGACAGCTCGGCCGATGCCAATGCCAGTTCTTCCAATGACCCATCACGAAAACCAGCCCACCCGCTAGCGTCGCTACCGGGTGAAACTCCTCGCTCAGGAACGGACGCACGCAGGCGAAAATGGCCACGCCTAGAAGCAGGAACCAAAAGATCTGCTTGCGGCGATGGCGAAGGTAGCCGCGCCAGTAGCCCCAGGTGGCGACCAGAAAGATGATGCCCATCATCACCCATTCGAATTCGTGATCAGCCACGAAATCCAATCCGATCAAAGGCAGGATTCCAATCAGAAGCGGCACCGAGAGGCAGTGAATGGCGCACAGCACCGACAGCGAGATCCCCAGCAGGTCCCACGTCTTGTTGTCTCCGATCTCCTCGCTCTCACGCATTTTCCCATGCAAGAATGAAACCGCGGGGTAATGCAAGGCATTTGCATGTAATATCGCTATAAATTTGCGTTTAGAGCAAGACTCCCTGCTGCGAAGCGGGTTCGAGGTTCTAGGCTCCTTGGCGGGCGAGCAGCTGCACTCGCTGGTCCTTGCGGCAGAGTTCGATGCTGTTGATCGATTCGAGCGTCGGCTCCAGGCTGGAGAGTCGAATGGGTTTTGGGATGTATCCTTGCGCTCCCAGCCGTCGAGCGGAGGAACGGTCCCGCGGATCGGTGGAGGTCGAGCAGATGATCACCGGAATTCCGGCGAAACGCTCATCCTGCTTCATCAACTGGAGAAACTCGAACCCATCCATCACCGGCATGTTGATGTCCAGAAGGATGAGGTCGATGGCGCTGCGGTTCTCGTCCTCGAGCAATGCGAGGGCCTCCGCTCCATTGTTGACCGCCTGGATGTTCATTTCCAACTGATCAAGCTTCTGCAACATCATACGGGTCAACATGATATCGTTTGGATTATCCTCCACGTGCAGCACGTTTGCGATGCGCTCGACGTGTTGGCCTTGAGGCTTCGAGCGATACGAACGCTTGGCTTCGAGCTCCACACGCGGATTGGAGGCCGCTGGCAGGGAGAACCATACGCAAGCCCCTTCGGCCCTGCCTCCCTCGAAACCGATTTCGCCTCCGTTCTTCGAAACGATCTTCCGGCAGATGCTCAAGCCCAACCCGGAGCCCTTTCGATGTCCGTCGGAAAGGCGCTTGAAAGGCTGGAACACCCTTTCCTGGAAGCGTTCAGGGATGCCGGGGCCATTGTCTTGCACGCGAAAAACCACAGACTCGCCCTCGCGCCTTCCCGATATGGAGACCCTCGCCAGCTCCCGGTCGCTGTAGTTCAGGGCGTTGCTGATCAGGTTTTGAAACAGCGTGACCGCTTGCGGCTGGTTGGCTTCGACCCAGGGCAGGTCCTCGATCACGATCTCGTTGGGAATCTCCTCAAGCAGATTCGACAGGTTGTTCAGGGCCTGATCCACCAGGTCATTTCCATCGTAGGATCTCCTATTCTCGCTGAGGCCGTCCTCCTCGATGCAAGTGTAGTCATGCACCATATCCACCAAGCGAGACATGTGCTCCGCCGTGCTGGCGGTTCGCTCCAGCAGCTCTCGGTTCTCGCCGCCGATCTCCGAACTGCCCATGATGATCTCCATGTAGGAACGGATCGAACGCACCGGTTCCTTCAGGTCGTGAGCCAAGGCCCGCGTGAACACTTCCAAGGTGTCCCGCTGCTCGTTCACCTTCTGAATCAAGGCCTGGCGATGGCAGGCGTTTAGAATCACTTGATGCAGGATCTCTTCGTTGACCGAAGATTTGCTGATGTAGTCCTGCGCCCCCATGCGCAGCGCCTTCACCGCTACGTCCTGACTGCCCAAGCCCGTCAGGAAGATCACTGGGATATTGGGATAGCGCATCCGAACCTCGGTCAGCACCTCCAGCCCATTGCGCCCCGGCAGCGAGTAGTCCAGCAGCAAGCAGTCAGGCTTCGAATGCTCCAACTCCTTTAGGGCCGATTCGCCATCGACCGCCTCCTCGACTTCGTATTCAAAATCCCTTACCTTTTTGAGCGCCCTGACAAAGGCGTCCCGATCGTCTTCGTTGTCATCCACCAGCAGCACCTTCTTCGACGGAGCAGCCGCTTCGCCCGGGGAAAGCTCTTGATCGAAGTCGATGGTCCGGCCGCTCCCGCGTGGAGATTGTCCAGCCTCGCTCTCAATCGCCGCCTTCAGCAGTTTCTCCAACTCCTGGCCCTGCTGCTTCGGTATGACCAGCGCCGGCAAGCTCGGCCTGGCCCGCTGGATCTGCAGGATGGTTGATCGAATCTCGTCCGTGGACAGCGAGAAATCGAGCAAAACCAGGTCCGGGGGATCCGATTCGATGCCGTGACCGTCCCACTGCTCGAAGGCTTCGAATTCGAAACGAAAAGCCGCTTTGGAGCGCCACTGCGTCGCGATCTCCTTGATTTGGTCGGGAGAAAGCTCTTTGAGCAGCACGAGGATCTTGTATTCGCTTTTCGAGGTCATTTTCAATTTGGGAGAAGCGCCACGCCAAACCAGTAGTCCCGCAAGCGAACCGCCGCCTTGACCAGATTGTCGAATTCCACCGGTTTCTGGATATAGGTGCTGGCCCCCTCGTGATAGCAGAAGTCCACGTCCAGCTCGCTCGATGAAGTGGTCAGCACGATCACCGGAATGCTGCAGACTTTCGGATCCTTCTTGATCTCCTTCAGGGCGCTTCGCCCGTCCATGCCTGGCATGTTCAGATCGAGCAGGATCATGCAGGGCAGCTCCTCCGGTGGCCCGTCCTTGCGCTGCTGCAGGAAATCCAGGCCTTCTCGAGCGTTCTTGCACCAATGGATGGGGTTCATGAGCTTGGCCTGTCGAAAGCTGCGCTCGGTGGCTTCGTAGTCGTCGTAGTTGTCTTCGATCAACAAGATCGGTCTGAGACTTCGCTGCTTATTCACTTCTCGCTCCTCTCTCGACTCGATCGAGCCTGGGCGCTTTCGCACAGGGTGAAGTAGAAGCAGCTGCCCTGCCCCAACGCTGACTCCAACCAGATCTCGCCCTTGTGGCGCTGCACGATCTTCTTGACGAAGGTCAGCCCCGCCCCCGTGCCCTTGGACTCGTCCTCCTCATTGTTCAGTCGCTTGAACATGCGAAAGATGTCCTCGTGAAAGCTCGGATCGATTCCGTATCCATTATCCCTGACGTAAAACACGTTTCGCTTCCCATCGATCTCATCCAGAAACCCGATCTCCACCTTCTTGCGCGGAGCGTCGTTGTACTTGATGGCGTTGGTGATCAGATTTCGAAACACCTCCTTCACCCGCACGCCATCGCATACCACTTGCGGCAAGCGCTCCGCTACCACCACTTCCGCATGCTGTTCCTCCAGCGTCGTCTCCATCATCATGCAAATCTCAGAAACCATGTGATTCAGGTCCGTCTTCTGGATGGCCAGATCCTGGCGACCGAGCCGGGAGAAATAGAGAAGGTCGTTGATGAGCGCCTCCATGCGTCCGCAGAGGTAGCGCATCCTCCTGAGCCGCTTCGATCCGTCCGCTTCGATCTTTTGGCCGTAGTCTTCCTCCAGGAACCGCGCGTTGTTGGTCAGACCGCGCAGCGGCTCCTTCAGGTCGTGCGAGGCAATGTACGCGAAGTCGTCGAGCTCGCGGTTGCTGACGCGCAGCGACTCGATCATGCGCACACGCTCCTGCTCCGCTTCCTTGCGATCCGTGATGTCTCGAATGATGCCCACGAACATCTGCTTGCCGGATACCTCCATCTCGCTCACCGCCAGATCCATGGGAAAGACCGAGCCATCCTTGCGACGAGCCGCCACCTCGCGACCGATGCCGATGATCTTTCGCTCCCCTCCATGGCGATAGTTGGAGAGGTAGCCGTCGTGTTCGGAGTGATACGGCTCGGGCATGAGCACCTTCACGTTTTTCCCGCAGACCTCATCCGAACGGTATCCGAATATCCGCTCCGCCGCGGGATTGAACGATTGGATGCAGCCGCGATTGTCAATCGTCACCAACCCATCGATGACAGCGTGCATCACCCCCGTCAGCTCCTCGGTCAAGCGCTCCGCCTTCTTGCGCTCCGTGATGTCCCGCACGATTCCCACATAGAGCTCGTCCTCCGCGATCTTCATGGAACTGATCCCCAGCTCGATCGGAAAGACCGACCCATCCTTTCGCTTGGCCTGCAGCTCCCGCCCGGGCACCCCCATCACCTTGGCATTGCCGGTGGCGTGGTAGTTCTTCAGATACTGGTCATGCTCCGAGTGATACGGCTCGGGCATCAGAACGCTCACGTTTCGCCCCACCAGCTCCTTAGCCTGGTAGCCAAACACCTTTTCCGCCGCCCGGTTCACGGACATGATGCGCCCCTTGCGATCGATGGCGATGATGCCGTCGACCACGGTGTCCAAAATCGCTTGCAGAAAGTCCTTGGGCGGTGACGCCGCAGGACTTTGCTTGTCGTCGGGATCGAGCATTGATGAAAAAGGCGTTGGATTCGGGAAACTGGGCCGCGGGGCCGGGCCCAGCAGCTCGAGGACCACTGATGCGGTTTACGAATCGGGCAGCCTACTGCCCATCCCGCCCAGCGTCAAGGAGCGGAAGCAGACTTTCACGCAAGCGGAATCACGTATCGTGTTTCGCCCTATCTATCGCCTTGACGCCATTCGAGACGCTGGCAGGAGCGGCGCGCCCCCCGTTCAAGCCCCGGAAGCGACCAGCAGCTCCGCCTTGCGCTGCATGACCCATTTCTCGATCCGGTCCAGGGCCTGCGGGTACTTGGGATCGTCTTTTTTCATGCGATCCAAAATACCGATCGCGGCCACCGCGTAGTCGTTGGGGATGGCCGTCGGCAGCGTGTCGAGCTCCCTGGGGTCCATCTCGCCGTTTCGGATCATCTGGCGAGCTTCCACCTCCAGCTCGTTGCGGGTTCCGCCCGCGGTATCGGTGATGTTCGCGTTCTTCTTAGATGGCGCCCCGCCACCGCCGCCGGACGGCTCGCCCGAGCTGCCGTCGTTCTTCTCGCGCTCCTCGCCCCCGTGACGCGGCGAGCGCTCGACGCTGCTCGGGTAGCTCTTCCCGTCCTTTCCGATCACCAAATCCGGATTGTCCAGCCCCATGGACTTGCGCACGCGGCGGACCAATTCGATGGAAACCTTGCAGATGTCCGCCAAGTAGGCGTTGGAGCGATCCGACCATTCCTCCAGCGCGATCTCCGCCGCGTGCCGCTTGTCGGCATTGGTGCGATAAAGCCCGTTGGTGGCGTTGGCTCCGAGGGCCGCGATCAGAGCGTCCGTGCGCGAACCTTCGTGCACCTCGGCGAGTATGTCCTTCTCCTCGAGACGCTTGGCCGCGAGGAAGCGATGGAAACCGTCGGCCAGAAAATACTTGGAGCCATCATAGTAGAGCGAAATGGGAGGGAACTCCGCCCCTTGCTTCATGTTTTCAGCATAGCCAGCGATCGCTTCGTCGTTGGTTTCCACCCGGGTCTGGGTGCCTGCGTAGATGTCGATTTCGTCTAGATTGATTCGTTGGAGGCTCATGTAGTGAGAAAATAAATACTGTTTTTCCTAAAAATGGAGTTTTGGGAGGGCCACAGGTTCAGGCTTGCGTGGAATCTGGCAATGAAAATCCCGAGCAAATCGTTCCTCCTGTTGGCGACCATCGAATCCTCCCAACTCGCATGCCCATCTAAAACAATGACTAGCAAACTCTTCACCTTTGGGATAGCTCTTCTGCTCTCCCTCCAAACCGCCATGACTGCAGAAACGGAAGCTCGCGAATCGCAAGAACTCGAAACCATCACCCTCGGCGCCGGATGCTTCTGGTGCGTCGAAGCGGTGTATCAGCGCATCGATGGCGTGAAAAGCGCCGTCAGCGGCTACATGGGCGGACACGTGGAAAACCCCAGCTACAAAGCGGTCTGCACCGGAGAAACCGGACATGCCGAAGTGGTGCAGGTGGCGTTCGACCCGAAGGAGGTCTCGCTCGAACGGATTCTGGAGGTTTTCTGGGCGTCTCACGATCCCACCACCCTCAACCGCCAAGGTGCGGACGTGGGCACGCAGTACCGCTCAGCGATCTACTACAACGACGAACGCCAAAAGCGCATCGCGGAAGCCTCCAAGAAAGCGGCCGACGCATCGGGCGACTTCCCCGATCCTATCGTGACGGAGATCACCGCCGCGGCCACTTTCTACCGAGCCGAGGACTATCACCAGGAATTCTACGAGTTGAACAAGACCTACCCCTACTGCCGAGCGGTCATCACTCCAAAGCTCAAAAAGCTCGGTTTGGAATAGCCAAGCCAATCGAGGAGGCCAGGCCGGCCCCATCGGCTCCACACGCCAACGGCCCCATCGGCAAATGGCAGCGTTACCGGATCGTTTGTCCCGCAGGGCGGAGCGAAGGCTAGCGCAGGTGACTATTGAGGGCGATCTGAGCAAACCGATGCTTGATCGGTCGCGGTTTCGCGTTGATTGTAAGTACTCGCCTGCCATCCCCTTGACAGCCTTCGACAGGTTCGAAACGCGAGTCTACCTGCACCGGACCTCACGGCTCAGCCAACTCTACCTCCTGAATGCCTCCAACGCCGCATAGCCACCTCCTACGGACGCTGCTCGCAATCTGCCTTCTGACTGCCCATTGGGCGCTACCCGAAGCCAGGGGCGAACCTGCCTCTGCCCCACCTGGGAAAGACTCGCCACGCAGCGAGCGATCGGAGCTGGGATTTCCTGACTTTCGCATCCATCCCAGCTACGAGATCGGCGCCCCGCGCGGCAGCCGCTTCGTGACCATCGACGCGTACGGACGCGTGCTCTTTTCCAGCGAAGGCGAGCTTTCGGCCTTCGACGGCACCCAGTGGAAAACCGCCAGCGCCCCTGGCCGGCGCAGCCAGGAGGACTTCGCCACAGTGAAAAAGGCCCCGGACGGCACGCTGTACGTGGGCGGGATCGCCTACTGGGGCAAGCTGGAGCTCGACTACAAGGGCCGCTACGTGGCCACCTCGTTGGTCGAGGACGACCAGACGAGCGAGCTCTCGGTCGAGCATTTCGACCAGATCGCCTTCGCCGGCGGCGCCGTCTTTTTCGCCGGTTTCAATCACCTCGCTCGCTGGGACGAAAAAAACGGCTCCGAGCTTTGGAGCATTCCCAATATCGAAACGATCTTCGAAAACCAAGGAAACGCCTACGTCATCCAACGCGGGACAGGACTGCTCGACGTTTCGGGCGAAAGCCCGCTCCTAGTCGACGGGCTGGAGGACTACTACCAGAACAGCGGCTGGTTCCAGTGCGCCTCCCCCTGGTTCGACGGCAAGACCGCGCTCTTCCATAGCCACCGCGGCATCGTGCTGTTCGACGGCGAGCGCCTGATCGATATCCGAGACGCATTGGAAACCCGTGAAACCAACCGCCGGGCCCGCGACATGGAGTTGGTCAGCGAGGACATGGCGGCCATCTCGCTGCAAAACGAAGGCCTGATCTTCGTGAATCGGGCAGGCGAAATCCTTCTTCGAATGGACCAAAGCCTCGACCATCGACTCCTCGACGTGGGCGAAATCGCCATCACGCCGAACCAGTGCGTGTGGGCCACGGTGGCGGACGGGCTAGCCCAAATCATATTCCCCAATCCGATCACCTACTTCGACCAGCGCCAAGGCCTCCCGCTGGACTACTTCAACATCCTGCGCCACCAGGGAGACCTCTACATCCGAAGCTCCGGCAGGCTTTTCCGGGCCGCCTACGACGAGAGAGGACGGCTGGTCGCATTCTCCACCGTGACCGACTTCGAGGACGAATACGTTCTCTACGCGGTCGCGACCGAAGGCGGAGTTCTGGTTTCAACCGTCAACAAGCTCCACTTCTGGACGCCGGAGTCCGGCGCCCGAACGCTTCAGGACGAGCTCGCCGCCTTTCGCATCTATCCGCTGCCCAGCTCGCCCGGTCGCTTCGTGCTGACTAACCACGATCACGCCATCGTGGTCGACTTTTCCGGCGCCGAGATGACCATAGAGCAAAGCATCCCAATCGCCGGAGGGGTGAACAAATTGCTCGAAGCCCCAAACGGCGACATCTGGATGGAACGTGGCATATCGACGATCGGACGACTTCAAAAGACGTCCGAGACGTATCGGTACATCGAATACGGAGTCGACGACGGACTCACCTCCGACCAATGGATCGCGATCTGGCCCTTCGACAAGCAAGTCTGCTTCACCAGCCGAAAAGGCGTGCTGATGTTCGATACAGGAACCAACCGTTTCCGGATCAACGAGCCGGTCAATCGGCTCATACCCGATCACGTTCGCAAGCTCACTCGACTCGCTCAAGCCCCCAACGGGGACCTCTGGATCGCAGCCTTGGACGGAAACACCTTTCTGCGAAAGCAGGGCGACGGCAGCTACCTCGAAGACCCTTCCGCCCTCCTGCAGCTGGTGGACTTTCGCCCCAACGAAGCGTATTTCGATCCCGACGGCACGGTGTGGCTCACTTCCAAGCAAACGCTGGCCCGGATCGAAGCGAACAACCAGCGCTTCAGCACCACGCTGGCCGCTCCGAGCATCCACTCGGTCACCGATATCCGAAAGGACAAGACCTTCTCAGGGGACGAATTCGCAGCCATCGCAGCGGCGGGCCCGCTTTCCTATTTTCGAAACAGCCTGCGCTTCGAGCTCAACACTCCGTTCTTCCGCAGCCTGTCCGGCATTCGCTATCGTTATAAGCTCGAAGGGCACGACGACAGCTGGAGCAATCCGGCGCAGACCAGCGAGATCACCCTTTCCCGCATCCCCCACGGATCCTACGAGCTTCACATCAACGCCACCACCCGGAACGGCCTGAGAAGTCCGGACACCGTCATCGCCTTTTCAATACAGCCTCCACCCTATCTCACCTGGCCCGCCTACTTCGGATACGCGTTCATTGGGTTTCTCCTCGTGATGGCCGTATTCAAACGCCGCGAGCGAAAGCACGTGCAACGTCAGAAGGTCCTGGAGGAAAAGGTGCGTTTTCAAACGCGTTCCTTGCGCGAAAAGAACCTCAAGCTTCACCAGGCCTACCTCAACGAACGAGAGATCAAGAAGAAGGCCGAGCTGGCGAATCAGGCGAAGAGCGACTTCCTCTCCATGGTCAGCCACGAGATCCGCACCCCGATGAATTGCATCATCGGCATGGTGGACAACCTGCTCGACTCCCCACTGGAGCGAGAGCAGTACGCCATGCTCAAAACCATCTACGCAAGCGGTCAGTCGCTCATCACCATCATCTCCGACATACTCGACTATTCGAAAATCGAATCCGGCAAGATCGAGATCGACCGCATCCCGCTCTCTCCCGAGCGCTGCCTACGGGACTGCTGCAAGCTCTTCCACCAATCCTGTGGAGAAAAGGGTATCGAGCTCGCCGTGGAGATCGAAGACGATCTGCCCGAACTCGTAGTTGGCGATCCGATACGAATCAATCAAATCCTGATCAACCTGATCGGAAACGCCCTGAAGTTCACCGACCGTGGCGCCATCACGGTCTCTCTCCGCTATTCGAAAAGGGAGAACGGCGCAGTCGACCTGTACCTTTCGGTCAAAGACACCGGCATCGGCATCGACCCTCAGAAGATGGATCGCCTATTCAAGTCCTTCAGCCAGATCGATTCCTCCAACAAGCGGCGATTCGGCGGTACCGGACTCGGTCTCGTCATCAGCAAGAAACTGATCTCCCTGATGGGTGGAGATATCAGCGTATCCAGCGCATTGGGACAGGGGTCCACCTTTTCGCTTCACATACCCACGCGCGTGCCGACTGCAGAAGAGGTCGAGAACTACGAGGGAAAAGCCCCTTCGACCAGCGTTCCTTTCTTCGCCAAGATCCCGAGCTTCGGATCCGATTCCGATCACGAGCCGGACGCTTCGCCCCGAGACATCCTCCTGGTGGAGGACAACCCCATCAATCAGCAGGTCACCGCCATGATGCTGCGCCGCATCGGCTACTCCTGCGACATTGTGGACAGCGGGCGAAAGGCCGCCTCCATCGCAGCGCGAAAGCCCTACAAACTCATCCTCATGGACATTCAGATGCCCGAGATGGATGGCGTGGAGAGCGCCCGTCTGATCTTTCAGACTCTCGGCGACAGGTCGCCGCCCATCGTGGCCGTGACCGGCAACTCCACCGATGGCGATCGCGAGGTGGCGATCGAGGCGGGAATGTCGGACTACCTAACCAAGCCGCTTGAACGAGCCACCCTCAGAAAAGCCATCGAATCCGTGCTGGCGAAGCGCCCATCCCTCCCAGACGAAGCGCCCTTTTCTACCAAAAAAGAAGGAGTCGCCGGCTCATAACTTCCAGCGACCCCCATATGAGTAGAAAAACGCTTCGCTTCGAATGGACTTAAGCTGTCACATTGAGATGACTTCCAACTCGATACGATCCACTCGAACCCTCCGAATCGGGGCCGAGTCCATCAGAAGAACCTGAGTTTTCGCCGCTCGCCACCGGTTGAGGGGCTTGGGCGGACGTATCTGAGCCGCTGTTGACGTCCCGATGGTTCAATTGCCCATCGAATGTCGCGTTCAAGAGGTTTGTCACTGGGGGAAAATCCATAGTGTACCTTTCTGTTTTCCTCGAAGCTGCACCCAGAGTGGACCCAGCTTCATCCGCCATTCTATCAGAGATCGGCTGCCGGAGTAAATAGAGGCGGGTCCCCTTTTTCAGCAAGTACGCAACTCATCTCCGTTCCATACCCTAGAGGCTAGCCTTCACTTGAAGCCAAGCACCAAGCATGCTTCCTTAATTGCCATTCATCGATCGGACTCCCGTCGAAGCGGGCGATCCTTTCTCACAATGCGCTTGATCAGCCCTCACGATTCGCTGACAAACGTGCCTTTCAGTAGCGAAAACTGAGAGTGTTAACCACAAACCACTTCTCTCGACTCATGAGCAAAAAAGTCCTAATCATCGGAGCCGGCGGCGTCGGCAGCGTCGTAACCCATAAATGCGCCATGAACCGCGATGTATTTGGCGAAATCCTACTCGCCAGCCGTCGCAAATCCAGCTGCGACAAGATCGCGGCCCAAATCGACAGCGAGGTGCACACCGCTCAGCTCGACGCCGACAAGACCGAAGAAACGGTCGCCCTGATCAAGGATTTCCAGCCGGACCTCGTTCTCAACGTGGCTCTGCCCTATCAGGATCTGGCTATCATGGACGCGTGCTTGGAGACAGGTACCGACTATCTGGATACCGCAAACTACGAGCCGCGCGACGAAGCGAAATTCGAATACAGCTGGCAGTGGGCCTATCACGACCGCTTCAAGGACGCAGGCATCATGGCCCTGCTCGGCTCTGGTTTCGACCCTGGCGTGACCAACATTTTCACCGCCTACGCGAAAAAGCACCACTTCGATACCATCGATACGCTCGATATCATAGACTGCAACGCGGGCGACCACGGCAAGCATTTCGCCACCAACTTCAATCCGGAGATCAACATTCGCGAAGTCACCGCCAATGGTCGCTACTTCGAGAACGGCCAATGGAAGGAAACGCCCCCGCTCTCCGAGAAGCGCGTATTCGATTTTCCTGACGGAATTGGTCCGAAGGACATGTACCTGATGTACCACGAGGAAATGGAATCGCTCACCAAACATTTCCCGGATATCAAGCGCATGCGCTTCTGGATGACCTTTGGCCAGCAGTACCTCACGCATTTGAAGGTGCTCGAAAACGTGGGCATGACGCGTATCGATCCCGTCGTCTACAATGGGCAGGAAATCATCCCGCTGCAGTTCCTCAAGGCCGTGCTGCCCGATCCCGGATCGCTCGGCGAAACC
This sequence comes from Pelagicoccus sp. SDUM812003, assembly GCF_031127815.1. NCBI lineage: Bacteria > Pseudomonadati > Verrucomicrobiota > Opitutia > Puniceicoccales > Pelagicoccaceae > Pelagicoccus > Pelagicoccus sp. SDUM812003. The sequence continues at coordinate 358,815 of NZ_JARXHY010000002.1, forward strand.
ACAAAGGGCAAGACCTGCATCGGCATCGTGGCCGATGGTGAAAAGGCTGGCGAGCGCAAGCACTACTACCTCTACAACATCTGCGACCACGAGGAATGCTACCGCGAGGTGAAGTCCCAAGCGATCAGCTACACCACCGGTGTTCCCGCCATGATCGGAGCCAAAATGATGCTCACCGGCAAGTGGCGCGGCCAAGGCGTCTTCAACGTGGAGCAGTTCGACCCGGACCCCTTCATGGACCAACTCAACACGCAAGGCCTGCCTTGGGTAGAGACCTGGCTCGACGAAAAGCCCGCCCCACTCGCCTAAATCTAGAAGTCAGAACGCGGAATTAGGAAGTTAAGAGCGCTTCCTAATTCTTCCTTCTTCGTTCTTACCTTTTTTCCTTTAGTACATGGATCACATCGTCCACTACGATCCCGGGCTGCCGCCCGAAACCCCTTCCCCAGCCTACGTCGTCGATCTGCAACGATTGCGTTCCAATCTGGAAATCATAAAGTCCGTGCAGGATCAGACCGGAGTCAAAATCCTGGCCGCTCTCAAAGGCTTCGCCATGCACAGCGTGTTCCCCATCATGCGCGACTACGTAGCAGGGGTTTGCGCCAGCGGGCCTTGGGAAGCGGAGCTCGGCGCCGAGAAGTTCGGCAAGGAAGTGCACTGCTTCGCGCCAGCCTTCACCGATGTGGATATGCAGGAGGTGCTGGCATGCGCCCATCACATTTCCTTCAATTCGCTCGCTCAGTTCCGAAAGCACAAGCCAACGGTAGACGCCCATGAGCGCAGCGTCTCCTGCGGTTTGCGCGTGAATCCTGAATACAGCGAGGTAGAGACCGACATCTACAATCCTTGTGTCGCTGGCTCCCGCCTCGGCATCCGGCGCTCGGCCCTCGAAGGCCAGGATCTAGCGGGCGTCGAAGGGCTTCACTTTCATACAATGTGTGAGCAGAATTCGGATACGCTCGAGCGCACTCTCCCGCACTTCGAGAAAAAGTTCGGCGACCTCCTCCCTCGGATGAAGTGGGTCAATTTCGGCGGCGGCCACCACATTTCGAGTCCCACCTACGATGTCCCTCGTTTGGTCCGCCTACTCAAGGACTTCAAAAACCGCTACCCGCATCTCGAGATCTACCTCGAACCGGGCGAAGCCATGGCCATCAATACCGGAGTACTTGTCGCCACGGTGCTCGACATCATCGATGAGGAAACACCCATCGCCATCCTCGACCTGTCCGCAACCTGCCATATGCCGGATGTATTGGAAATGCCCTACAGACCGGAAATCGTGGGCGCCGCCGAGCCAAACGAAAAAGCCCACACCTACAGTCTCGGGGGGCTTTCCTGTCTGGCAGGCGATACGATCGGACACTACTCCTTCGACCAGCCGCTGCGCCCCGGAAGCCGCCTCTTCTTCCTCGATATGGCCCACTACACCATGGTCAAGACCAGCACCTTCAACGGCATCAAGCATCCGGCCATAGCCACTTGGGAGCCCTCAACCAAGTCTCTGACCATCGTCAGAGAATTCAACTACAGCGACTACCGCGACCGTCTCTCCTAACATGCCCTCCTCCGATCCCTACGCCAATCCCCCCGAATTCCACTCGGACGACATCCAGCCCTCAAATCCGCACGACGCCACCTTCCACATCATCCCCGTACCGTGGGAGAGCAGCGTGTCCTACGAGGGCGGCACCGTGAACGGTCCAAACGCCATCTTGCATGCCTCCACACAACTGGAAAGCTATCTGGAAGGGAGCTTCCCTGGCGATGCCGGCATCTACACCGCCCCGAAGGTCAATTGCAATGCTCCGCCTGCGGTGGTCATCGAAAACATCAAAGTCGCCACGCGAGCGGCGCTCAACATCGGTAAATGCCCCATTCTTCTTGGCGGCGAACACGCCCTGACGCTCGGTCCCGTTCAAGCCTGCGTCGAGCTCGACATCCCCTTCGGCATCGTTCAGTTCGACGCGCATGCCGACCTTCGCTATGCGTATCAAGGAAACCTATACAGCCATGCCAGCGTCATGGAACGCTGCACGGACCTAGGCATCCCGCTGCACCAGATCGGCGTGCGCGCCCTCTGCAAGGAGGAAGCGGACCGCCGCATAGAGCGAGGCGTCACCTATCTCGACGCTGCCGAACTCTATTGGAAGGGGTACCCGGAGCAGCTGCTGCCGGACGGGTTTCCGGAGCACGTTTTTATCACTTTCGACGTGGACGGCCTGGATCCATCCATCATGCCCACCACCGGCACTCCCGTTCCAGGCGGCCTCAACTGGTACCAAGCCATCGACGGCATCGAAAGGGCGCTCAAAGGGCGAAAGCTGCTTGGAGCCGACTTCGTGGAACTCGCTCCCCAGCCCGGTCAGCACGCGCCTGATTTTCTCGTCGCGAACCTGATCTTCAAATTCATGGAAATCGCCCAGCGCTTGAACTGTCTGAGTCGGTAGACGGGACCGTCGCAGGAGCGCCTTTGGATTTTTTCCTTACTCCACGGGAATAAAATCGGCTGCCTGCGTCTCCCTGTTCAAAACGTTGCTTTCCACATGAACAGATTCATCGCACTTTTCGCCCTTCTCCTTGCAGTCGCGCCTCTTCAGGCCCGTAAAGCGACCGAGGTGGCGCCTCTACTCATCGGCATGAAGACGCCCAAGGTCAATGTGGTCGACGAGTCCGGAGCCACGCAGTACCTGCCTAGCTTGCTCAAGGAAAAGCGTACCGCTCTGATCTTCTATCGCGGCGGTTGGTGCCCGTATTGCAGCAAGCACCTGCAGGAACTGGCGCAAATCGAGCAGGAGCTGATCGATCTGGGCTACCAGATCGTCGCCATCAGCCCGGATTCTCCCGAAATGTTGAACACGGTCGAGAAAGACGCAGACTTGCCGTATCAGCTTTTCTCAGACAGCTCGTTCGAAGCAGCGGAAGCCTTTGGCATAGACTTCACCTTGGACAAGGCGACCTTGCTCAAATACAAGGCCTACGGAATCGATCTTGAAAAGAACTCCGGCGGAAAGAACAAGAACAGGCTCCCAGTGCCGGCCGTCTTTCTGATCGGCCCCAAAAACACCGTGGAGTTTTCGTATGTGAATCCTGACTACTCCGAGCGAATCTCGGGCGACCTAATTCTCGCAGTCGCTAAAACGCTAGCGAACAAGGAATGATTCGAACCCACTAGGGATCGATTGGAACGATCGGGTTTACACCTCGAAGCTTCGGGATCTCGTCAGGGGCGAGCACGAAATGGAGCTGTTTCATGCGCGGACCATAGTTGATCTTCACGTCCACGAAAATCTGCCACTTATGCCCATACTCCTCGTGCCCAACCTGCATCACGCTGATGCCTGTGGCCTCCTCGGAAAAGAACAAGTCGCGACAGTGGGCGAGATCCCTTAGGATGTAATCCGGTTTTGAATACAGAAACTGTTTCGCCTTGTCGAAATCCTCTGCTTCCAAAGCGCGTAAAAAGGCGTTCACCACCGCGGCAGCGTTTTCCTCTCCTTCCAGGCTTTCAGGCTCCGGTCCAACACCGCATGCCACGAGAAAAAGCAACGAGAACAGAAACGCTAAAGGGGCAGATTTCATGCGGACCACGCTAGCTGAAGGCGCATCGCTGGCAAGCCTTTCGGGTCCTCCTAGCTTGCGAGGGAGGCGCGACGGCTAGAACAAGTCGACCGGTACCGTAGCCAGAGCTTCCTCCAAGGTCGTGATTCCGTCCTTGACCTTGAGCAAGCTGTCCTGGTGGAGCGTTTTCATGCCATCGCGCACCGCGGTGCGCTTGATGTCCGCCGTTTCCCGCTCCTTGTTGATGTCTTCGATCAGCTGCTCGCTGACTGTCATGAGCTCGTGAATACCCACACGGCCCTTGTAGCCGGTGTTCGAGCAACGCGGACAGCCCTTGGGATTGTGCCTGAAAATGGGGCCGCTCCAGCCGATCCCTTTTTCCAGCACCATCTTCTCGCGTCCTTCCGGCTCCACCTGGATTCGGCAGGTCTTGCAAACGCGACGCATCAGACGCTGGGCGCAGACGCACAGCAGCGAGGACGAAATCATGAAGGGCTCGATGCCCATGTCCGTCAGACGAGCGATGGTACCGGGGGCGTCATTGGTGTGCAAGGTGCTGATCAGCAAGTGGCCGGTCAGGGCCGCTTCCACTGCGATGTTCGCCGTTTCCTGGTCACGAATCTCCCCCACTAGGATGATGTCCGGATCCTGACGAAGAAAGGCCCGCAGAGCGCTGGCGAAGGTGAGCCCGATCTGGCGGTTCATCTGCATCTGATTGATGCCGTTCAGCGTGTATTCGATCGGATCCTCCGCCGTACGGATCACCAGCCCTGGATTGTTGATCTCGTTGAGGGCGGAATACAGGGTCATTGACTTGCCGGATCCGGTAGGACCGCAGTGCAAGATCATGCCGTAGGGCTGCTGAATCACGTCGCGGTACTTTTCGAGATTCGCCTGCGAAAACCCCAAGGCCGACATGGGCAAGGTCGACTTCTGCTTGTCGAGGATACGCATCACCACGCCTTCGCCGTAGTTGAGCGGAGCGGTGGAAACGCGGAGGTCGATATCGATGCTTTTCTTGGTGAACTGCTTGAAGACGATACGCCCGTCCTGCGGAAGACGGCGTTCGGCAATGTCCAAGTTGGACATGATCTTCATACGAGCCACCAAGGATCCGGATACTTTAGGAGGCAGTTTCAGCTTTTCCTGACACACCCCATCGATGCGGTAGCGAACGACGAGCTCCTTTTCCCGCGGTTCGATGTGGATGTCGGAAGCTCCGGCGAAATAGGCGTCTTCGATGATGCGATTGCCGAGCTGAATGATAGGAGCGGACTCCTCGCTCTCCAGGCCTTCCTCGCCTTCTTCGATTTCGCCTTCGTCGTACTCCATCCCGACCGCTTCCACCACGTCCTCGAACTGGGTGTCCTCGCGCTTGGGATCTTGCTTGAGCACTTCTGCCAGGTCCGCCTGCGGAGCGAGCAGCGCCACGACCTGCTTTTTGCTGATCTCGGAAATTCGGGTGGTGAGCGTGAGCTCGAAGGGATTGGCCAGAGCGACCACGATGTATTTGCCCACGCAACTGACAGGCAGAACCTGGTGCGTGGCGCAAAAGTCCTGGTCGAGCAGCTCCCAGGTCCCGACGTCTATGTTGACGCGTTTGACGTTGATGGGCGAGACCCCGTAGGTCTTGGCCTTAGCGATGTTGAGCTGGTGGGAGGAAATGCGGTAGTCGACCAGAAGCAAGTCGTCGAAGGCGCTGCCGTTTAGCTCCTCCTCCTTCGCCTTGATCTCCGCCGCCTGATCCTCGCCCAAATAGTTGAGCTCCCTGAGGTGATCGACGATTCCGCACTGCAATCGACCCAACGCCATCTAGGACTAGTTGACTGACATCTCAGCCTTGGCCTCCTCTGCCTCTAAAGCTTCCAGGTATTCGGTGATCGAATGCAAAGGAGCAGCGTACCAGATGATCTTTCCGGTAATCTTGTCCTCCCAGAACGAACGAACAGCTGGGCTCAGATAATAGGCAGTAGCGAGGTACCGAGTGTCCTCCACCGAGTCGAATGGCACGGTCCAAGTGGCCCAGCATTCGGAGCGCTCTACAGCGCTTTCCAGCTCTTCGGGCACTTCCATGTTTCGCACGTCAATCACGCCTAGCCCTTCCTCCTCGATGAGAAACTCGATCAGCCGGTTCTCGGTGAGGGTCTGCTTCTCGTTCATGAGGATGGAGAGCAAGCTGAGGCGCAATTCGCCGGTCGCGTTGGACAATAGCTCTAGAAACCGTTCATTGGCGCTGTCCAAATCCTCTATAGATACGAGTCCACGCTCCACCAAGCTCGCTCCGAGCAGGCGGTTCGATCGCATAATTAGAGGCTTAAGGCTGGCCATAGGTTAAAGTGTGGAAGCTATGTCGCTAGTGTGAATCCGAGTCGTCGTTCGCAGAATTGCTATCTCGTATCTCGGCTTCTTTCATTCTAGCTTTAGCATCCGACACCTTTTCCCAGAGAACTTCCTTAAATTCCGCGATCCCTTCCTCGCTCAGGCAGGAAATCGGCTGGATCAGGATGTCGTGGCGCTGCCTGAACTGCTTCAAGTTCTCCGCTGCCACCTCCTCGTCCATCTTGTTGGCCAGCACGATACGGGGCTTGTCCAGCAACGACTTATCATAGGCGCCCAACTCCGCGACGAGCTGTTCGTAGTCATCCCAGGGATCCCGTCCATCGATGCCTGACATGTCGATGATGAACGTGAGCACGAAACAGCGTTCGATGTGACGTAGAAACCGGTGACCAAGGCCGCGGTTCTCGCTGGCGCCCTCGATGATGCCCGGAATGTCCGCCATCAGAAGCCGTTGATACTTATCGGGATACTCGATCACTCCCACTCCGGGATGCAACGTGGTAAACGGATAGGCAGCCATCTTCGGGCGGGCGTTGGTGATCATGTTGGTGAGGGTGGACTTGCCCGCGTTTGGATAGCCTACCAAGCCCACGTCGGCGATGGTTTTCAACACCAGCTGAAACTCGCCCGTTTCGCCGGGCTCGCCCGGATTGGCCCGCCGCGGAGCCCGGTTGACCGAGCTCTTGAACTTGGCGTTCCCCCAGCCGCCGCTGCCTCCTTTGAGCAGACGGACTCGCTGCCCGATTTCCAAAATCTCCGCCACCACCTGGCCGGTTTCGCGATTGGAAACAATCGTGCCCAAGGGCACCAGTAGCACCTCGTCCTTTCCGCTGCGGCCGATTCGATCCGAGCCCATGCCATGCTGGCCGCGCTCCGCCTTCCACTGCGGCTGGTACTTGTACTTGATCAGGTGGTTCTCGTTGTTCGTACCTTCGAGAATCACGTCTCCCCCCTTGCCTCCATCGCCACCATTTGGACCGCCGAAGGCTTCGTATTTCTCGCGACGAAAGCTTATGCAGCCGTCTCCGCCGTCGCCCGCCTGGGCGATGATTCTCACTTCATCTACAAACATAGAGCGAAACCAATAGGAGCGCCCACTAGGAATGCAACTCATCTGCGCCCGCCTTTGCGGCGGGCGAAACCATCGTCCGATCCGGCCAACACCCGCTCGACAGGTCTACTCGAAGTCGAGAAACGGCAGCTTGTAGATCTCCACCAGACTCGGGCCGACCGCTCCCGACGAAGCCCGGAGCCCCACAAGATACTGGCCGGGCTCGAGCCAGACGCGCAGAGCGGATTCCCTGGAGCCTTCTTCAAAGGCCTCCAAGCCCAACGCTTCGGATGCCTGCTCGACCATGGAGCTGCGATCTCCCGAAATCCCGTTGATCAAGCCATCCTGCCAGTCGTCGTTTTCAGTCAGCAAGGAACACCGGCCGGTTTCGCTGATCGCGTAAACCTCCAGACCCGGATCCTCCGCGAACCATGCCAAACTGTCGAAACCAGCCGCTCTCACCAGGATCTCCCTGGGCTCACTTCCGGCGATGCGAATCCCCAAGACGCCGCTGGTCTCGGAAAACGCGGGTAAACGACCTGCGACGCCTCGCGCCGACGCGGCTCCCAGCAGGTTTCCATCGGACTGCCAGGCGCCGAGAAACGCCTCCTGCAATTCCATCTCCTCGGACTGCCAAACCCCAGCGCCCCCCGCCGACGCCTTCAGGCCGACGAAAAAGTAGCCAGAGTGATCGAGGGATTCGGAAAACCGCCCGCCCCAGCGAGCGCTGGCCAGCAAAGGATCGACCGATTCCCCTTCTCGAAGCAACTGAGCGAGAAACGCTTGCTGGCTCTGTTGCGCTCGAGCTCCCAACAAGCCGCCTTGCAACTCGCTATCCAAAGAGCTGCCGACGCGCTTGGCGAAAAACGCCTCCTCTCCAATGCTTCCTCGAATGGCGTCGCCTTCGAAGCTGAACGCCCCTTTCACCGCGTCTCCCGTGGCCGTCGTCATGGAAAGCTCGTTCTCCGAAAGCGGCATGTGAGGCCCTGAAACTCGGCCCACCGCCACGTCGCGCTTGACGCCCTCCCTTACCAAATACGCCTGCTGGTCGTCCTCGACCACCAGTTCGATGCGGCTGTTTCCTTGGCCTAGCACGCCACCGACGTATCGCCCCTCTCGCTCCGAAAACCCTGAGGAGACGTCCGGCAAACGTCCGTTGAAACCGATTCCCAAGTCCACGATTTCACCCGATATCACGCCTGCGACCCGACCGGCGATGCTCGCTCCCGCTAGGTCGGTAGCGAAGAAGTCGCCCGTGCCAGGATCTACCGTGACCAAGCGCCGATTGATAAAGTAGCCCGATGCCGGATCGAAGAGAGTGAATCGCCCCGTCGCCACATCCTCATCGACCTGCAACCAAACCAAGCCGCCGCCAGTGGTCTCTCCGTGGTAGACTCCCGCTACCGGAGCGTCGCTCGCCACTATCACGGGTACACTGAAAACGCGCGAGACCAAGCCATCGGAAACGCTGGCCTGCACCACGTAGTCGCCTGCGCTTGGAAAACGGATACGGGTAGAACCGCCTTCGATCTGGTCGACGATAGGCGTCTCCTCCCCGTGGGCCGACCATACGGGTGGAGCAACCAGATCCAGCTCATCCTCTGCTTGAAAACTGAACGAGCTGGACTGACCCACGACCAAGACCTCCGGAGCCAACACGCCGACGCCGCTCCATTTCTCCTTCTGCGCTGCCACTGCCACCTGGGCGATTTCCGCGTCGCTCAATTCACGATTGTAGACACGGACGCTTGCCATCTGTCCGTGAAAGCGACGTGTGTCGGCGTCATTGTTTCCCAAATACGAGGTATTCTGCGTGGAGAGCTGATTTCCGAGAGGGACCGATTGCGTACGCACTGGCTGCGACACACCGTTGATGTACAGCTTCGGCGTATTCGAAACGTCACGACTGTCATAGCTCGCCGCTACAAAAACCCACCTATCATTCAGGATGCTGCTCGGCGGAGCGTTCCACACCCCTATTCCTTGCTGCCGGTCCGCAAAAAACTTCAGCGTCTCGCGATTGCCGTCGGGCACCGAAGCGCCCTGCCCCGAAGAGAAGTACAAATAGTAGAACGGCATGTTCACGATTCTGGGGTGCGGACTGGCCTGCAGGTCCTCCGGCCGCACCAGAGCGGTCATGGTCACCCTATTCGAAAATTGGCCATTGAAACTCATCTTGCTCGTGGACTCGCCAAATCGGGCGCTGCCTCCGTATTCGGTACTCTGACGCGTCACACCGGACAAAGCCCCGTTTCCTGCGCCAGCAAGATCGGACTCGGTGGTTCCGCTGCCTTCGAATTCATACCGATGCGAAAGCCCGGTAAGCACGTCATCGACCTCTCCGACGACCAAGGTTTTCACAAGCTTCCGAACGACACCGCCAAGCGTAGCGGAAAAGGTGATACGAGCGACCTCTGACGCTCCAGGCGAGTACCTGTAGACGTGCAGCCCCGGCAGCTCGCTCTCCAATTCAAGTTTCCCCGCGCCTTCGCTCAAGACTGCGGAAATCGCTGCCTCGTCCTTCGCCTTGATAGCGAAGGTGGCGATAGCCCTCTCCGAATCGAGAACCACCAAATCGCGCGGATAGTTGAGCTCGGCGATCGCATGGCCCTCCAGCTCCGGTTTCAACGCCCGGGCGACATTGAGACGGCCCCCTGTGACCGTTTTCCCTATCTGAGAGGGCACCACATCCACCGTGGCTAGCAACCGCGCCTTTATCTCATCCCAGCTTAGCGTCGGTTCAGCGCTCGCCAGCAAAGCGACCGCTCCCGCCACCATCGGGCTCGCCATCGAGGTACCTGTCTGATTTTCGTATCCTCCATTCGTATACGTCGAATATATTTCCACACCGGGCGCCGACAGATCCACTCCCACCAATCCGTAGCTGGATCCCGAATACAAATCGTCCTCCTGGTTGGAATTTGCGACAGAGATTATGTTGTCCCACTCATAGCCTGCGGGATAGGAGCCTCCCTCGTTGTCGATATCGATACCGTCGTTGCCTGCGGCGGCGACAAAGAGAATGCCGGCGTTTTGATGCCTTTCGATCTCATCTCTCGAGCTGTTGTTTCCTGTGCCGGATCCATAGGAATTGTTCGTGGCTACAATATTCAAGCCGCCCGAGCGGTTGGGATCGTCGTAGCGTTCCTTCATCTTGCGAGCATAGCCTAGGGCGTCGTTGATCGCCAGCGTGGTCAGTCCTGACTCGTCACCGGCTTTCAACGGCAGGACTTTGCACCCCCAGCTGACGCCGATCGTTCCAATTCCATTGCCTGCCGCCGCGGCCACGATGCCAGCCACATGCGTTCCATGGCCATCGGTTTCCTCGGGAATCGAATCCGCATCCACGAAATCCCAACTGTCGCCGCTGGTGTTCTTTAGCAGATTATCGAAAAGGTCGGGGTGGTCGATGTTCACTCCGGTATCAATCACAGCTACGACTACCTCGCTGTCCCCCGTTTCAAAGTTCCAAGCGTCGACGGCGCCGATCTTCTCCTGTCCCCAAGCGTAGGCCAGATCGAGATCGCTCGGCACCGAGGACGGAAAGCTGATCACGTCAAGCTCCGCGTTGGCTGTGGGAAAACGGGAACGGAACGCGCCCAAGACCGACTCAAGCTTGTCCAAGTCGGGGGCGCCAATGCTTAGCCACGCGTATCCAGAGTGCAACGAACGACGCTTGATCGTCAGATCGTTTTCAGCCAGAAAGCGATCCAAGTCTTCGACATCCAGCGACTCTGGAGAAATATCCGCGTAAATCACATCGCCCACATACGCAGTGGAACGAGCCACCACCCACTGCCCGACTTCGTTTTCTGCGAGAGAATCCTCCCAGACGACGTAGGGAAGCGTCTCGAAGCCCGAACGGAGCAGGGTTTGCCTTGTCGCCACCGCCTTTCCCTCGAGCATGCGCGATTGCAGGATATCCGCCCCGGGATACCGGAGCTGCCAGGGAGCTCGCTCACGGGGCGACGCATCAGTATCCCGATCGCCTTCCTCCCCAGTCGGATTCGAATCGACCAGCTCGGCCGCCTGCGACGCTTCGCTGATCCCTGAATCGGACCGTGCGGGAGCGTCGGTTTCCGCCAAGGGAACGCGAGACTGCTGCGTAGCAAAAAGCAGGGCCAGCGCGGCTAGGGCAGCGACAACGGCTCCCCATATCGAGAGTTCTATTCTATTCTTGCTCACGGTAGCGGAAGGCAGCTGGCTGCGTTCGGGGTTGCTTCGCTGCGACTCACCAAAAGGGTACGGAGACGGGGGCGATGCGTATTCACAAAAAACCGTAGACCCCTAGGGATCCACGGCTTTTTGGAAAATGTTAACTGCGCTCGGTCGGCTTAGGACTCGGAGGAAACCTCTTCGCCCTCTCCCTCCACCTCGGCAGGTTTGGTGAACTTGAGCTGATCGCCGTCGCGAACCACCAACACGTCATCGCCCTCTTCCACCTCGCCGCTGAGCAAGGCTTCCGCCAAGGGATCTTCGAGGAACCGCTCGATGGAGCGGCGAAGCGGCCGTGCGCCGTACTTCTCGTCGTAGCCGTTGTCGATGAGCAGCTCCTTGGAGTCCGCATCAAGGGTCAAGGTGATCTTCTTGTCCACCAGACGCTTCTGCAACTTGGCGATTTCCAGGTCCACGATGCGGACCAGATCCTTGCGGACCAGGCTGTGGAAAACGATCAGGTCGTTGATGCGGTTGAGGAACTCCGGCTTGAAGACCTTCTTGGCCTCTTCCATCACCTTGGCTTTGGTGCCTTCGAAATCGTCCGCCATGCTCGTCGCAGCTCCGAAGCCCATAGTGGTCTGCTTCTGGATCACGCTAGCCCCCACGTTGGTGGTCATGATGATGATGGTGTTTCGGAAATCGATGATGCGTCCCAAACTGTCGGTGAGGTGTCCTTCTTCGAAGATCTGCAGCATGATCTGCACGACGTCCGGGTGGGCCTTTTCGATTTCGTCGAAGAGCACGAGAGAGTACGGCTTGCGACGCACCTGCTCGGAGAGCTGGCCGCCCTCCTCATGGCCGACATAACCTGGAGGCGAACCGATCATGCGAGACACGGAGAACTTCTCCATGTACTCGGACATGTCGACCTGGATGATCGCGTCGCGATCGCCAAACATCTTTTCCGCCAGGGTCCGAGCTAGGAAGGTCTTTCCCACGCCGGTCGGGCCGAGAAACATGAACGAACCAATGGGGCGCTTCGGATCCTTGAGGTCCGCCCGGCTGCGGCGTAGAGCCTTGGCGATGGCCACGCAAGCCTCGTCCTGCCCGATAACCGCATCCTGAAGCTCCTTCTCGAGCTGAAGCAGACGCTCGGTTTCCTTCTTCTCCAGTCGCTGCAGGGGCACGCCTGTCCAATCGGATACCACCTTCAAAATGTCATCCTCGCCAATCGTGATGCGATTCTCCTCACGGCTCTTTTTCCAGTTTTCGAGAATGTCCTCCTGCTTCTTGCGCAGCTGCTTCTCCTCGTCGCGGAACTTGGCCGCTTCTTCGAAATGCTGCTTGCTGATGGCCTCTTCCTTGCTGCTGCAAACCTCTTCGATGTGCTTGCTCAAGGTCTCGATCTCCGGAGGACGGTTGAGCGAGGCGATGCGGGCCCGCGACCCGGCCTCGTCCATCACGTCGATGGCCTTGTCCGGCAGGTGGCGAGAAGTGATGTAGCGATCGGAAAGCTTGGCGGAGGCTTCCAGAGACTCGTCGGTGAAGACGGCCTTGTGATGCTCTTCGTACTTCCCTCGGATGCCCTTCAGGATCAGCACGGTGTCCTCGATGCTGGGCGCTTCGACCTTCACGCTTTGGAAACGACGATCCAAGGCGCTGTCCTTTTCGATGAACTTGCGATACTCGTTGAGCGTGGTCGCTCCGATGCACTGCAGCTCGCCCCGCGAGAGGGCTGGCTTGAAAATGTTCGACGCGTCCATAGCGCCTTCCGCGGCGCCCGCTCCCACGATGGTATGCAGCTCGTCGATGAAAATGATCACGTTTCCAGCCCGCTTGATCTCGTCCATGACCGCCTTGATGCGCTCCTCGAACTGACCGCGGTACTTGGTGCCCGCCACCATCAACGCCAGGTCGAGAGTGATGACCTTCTTGTCAGCGAGAATCTCCGGGACCACGCCACTGGAAATCTCCAGAGCGAGCCCTTCCACGATAGCGGTCTTGCCCACGCCGGCCTCACCGATCAGCACCGGGTTGTTCTTGGTGCGGCGACAAAGGATCTGGATCACGCGGCGAATCTCGTTCTTGCGACCGATCACCGGATCGAGCTCGCCCTTGCGAGCCAGTTCGGTCAGATCGCGGCCAAAGGCCTTGAGGGCCGGGGTCTTAGCTTCCTTCTTGTCTTCAGGGGTCTGGCTACGACCAGGCGAAACCGCTTCTTCGGTTTCTCCGGAAAACTGCGGATCGAGCTCCCTCAGGATCTCGTTTCGGGTGCGTTCGATGTCCACGTCGAGCGACTTCAGCACGCGGGCCGCCACGCCCTCGCCTTCGCGAAGCAAGCCGAGCAGGATATGCTCCGTGCCCACGTAGCTGTGATTGAGGGCCTTGGCCTCCTTGCCCGCCAAGGCCAGCACCTTCTTGACTCGCGGCGTATAGGGGATGCTGCCAGCGGTCTTGCCCTCCGGACCGGAACCGACCTGCTTCTCCACGGCGCTGCGCACGGTCTCCAAGTCCAGCCCCATTTTCTGGAGCACGCTCACCGCCACTCCCTGACCCAATTTGATCAGGCCGAGCAAGATGTGCTCCGTGCCGACGTAGTTGTGGTGAAAACGGTCTGCCTCCTTACGCGCCAAGGCAAGGACCTGCTGGGCGCGCGGAGTGAAATTGTTCATTGGTTCCATATCTCGAGTTAATTGGTTTCCTTCTCAGGATCGGTTTCAGGGGTATCGTCTGGGCTAGTTGTTTGGTGAAGGTTAAAAAGGGGCCGTTCCACGTGTTCGAATTGGCGTCGCATGTATTGAGCTCGGAAAGCATCACGCGCGCCAGAATCGATATCGTTGCCCGCATGGTACTTAACGTGGCCTGGCTGGCACTCGATAAACATGCGGTCGACCACGTTGCGGGTCTTCTCGGGAAACATCTCCAGATCCACGCCGAAGCGCACCAGAGACGCCAGATTCATGCACTCCGAAGAGGTGAGCAGGTGGCTGTTCTGCAGGATGCCGTAGGCTCGGCCGATCTTGTCGAAAAGCTTGTTCGGGTCCTTCTCCAAAATCTTCTCCCGAGCGTTCATCTCCTGATCGATGATGGTGCGCAGCACCGCAGACAGACGCTTGATGATCTCTTCCTCTGACTCGCCCAAGGTGGTTTGGTTCGAAATTTGGAAAATGCTGCCGCTGGCGTCGGACCCCTCGCCAAACAGGCCCCGCACCGCGATGCCCAGCTGGTTGACCGCTCGCACCACCTTCTCCATCTGGCTGGATATGACCAGAGCGGGCAGGTGCATCATGGCCGAAGCCCGCATGCCTGTGCCCAGATTCGTGGGACAGGCCGTCAGGTAGCCGACCTTCTCGGAGAAAGCGAAATCGAGCTGATCCTCCAAGGCGGTGTCCAGACCGTCGATCACCCCCCAAGCCTGCTTGAAGCGGTAGCCGGACTTGATGACCTGGATCCTCAAGTGGTCCTCCTCGTTGATCATCACCGAAATCGACTGGTCCTTGCTGATGACCACCCCCGCTTCCTCGGCGTGACTGGATAGCTCGCGGCTGATCAAATGCCGTTCCACCAGGATCTCCCGCTCCAGATCGGAAAGCGAATGGATCTCCGCGCTGATGCCGCGCTTCATCTGCGGCAGCGACGCCACCGCGGGCAAACATGTCTCGAGCACCTCGCGCTTGCGCGACTCTTTGGCCCACCCCGGAAACGGCACGTCCGCCAGGTTTCTCGCCAGGCGGATGCGGGTCATCAGCACCACCGGGCACTTTTTCGCGCTGGCTTCGATGACCTCTGACTTGCCGCCAAATATACTCTTAATCAGCATAAAGCTACGCCTCCTTGGCCGACTCGGCCATGGCTTTCTTCAATTCGATGATCTCGTCACGCACGCGAGCCGCGTCCTCGTAGCGCTCGCTGTGGATCGCGTCGTTGAGATTGGACTCCAACGCGCTGAGCCGCTCGATGAAGCTCTTTCGCTCCAACGCTCGCTGAGGCACCTTTCCGCGGTGCCTGTCGCCCCGATGCATGTTCACCAAAGCCGGCGTCACCAAGGCGTCGAAGGTGTCGTAGCAAACCGAGCAGCCCACCCGTCCCGTCTTCTTGAAATCGCGCTGCGAGCATCCGCACTCCGGGCAGACCATGGCATCGACTTCCACTCCAGCGGTCGCGTCCGGCTTGACCAGCAGGTCCGCCAGGGAGTAGCCGCTCGGATCAGTGATGCCCTTCTGCTCGGCGCACGCTTCGCAAAGGTCGATCTTGTGAATCTGATTGTTGATAATCTGCGTCAAGTGCACGGTTGCCGGCTTGTCGCAGACATCGCATTTCAGTGGCTTCGCCATTATCGAATAGTTAGGGTTGGTTAAGGTTAACGAGGCAGAACGCTTCGCCTAAGTGAAGGACTCAAGCAATGCATTCGCCATGCCATTGTTTGGCCGAGCGAGCGCCCGGTGTCCACTATAATGAACACCCCTTTGCTCAGGTCTCAAAAGCCCGACGCTGATTTTCACACTATTTTACGATATTGTCCGGCAGAAAGCTGCAGCGACTCCAAACCCGAGATCTCCCAACGAAAGATGGAGCGTGACCTCCGGGGCGCTCTTTGCGCAAGGACCTTGGCTAAGCGCCTGGAGAGAACGCCTCGGGGACGAGTCATTCCACCTAAACGCGCCCACCTTCGCCCTACAGCATGGTGCCGTGACTGATCACTTCGTCGTGAAACGCCGCGTGCAGCTGCTTGGTCACCTTGCCCGGGGCGCCGTCTCCAATAACCCGCGAATCCAGCTTCACCACCGGGATCAACTCCGCCGCGGTGCCGGTGAGGAAACACTCGTCCGCGTTCCAAATCTCGTAGCGGGTCAGATTGCACTCCCGCACCTCGAGACCTTGCTCCCGAGCGATGTCGATCACCGCCTGGCGCGTGATGCCCCGTAAGGCCCCATTCGCCGCGTCGGGCGTGTACATCTTGCCCTTGTGAACGATGAAAAGATTGTCCCCCGTGCACTCCGCAACGTAGCCCTGATCGTTCAGCATGATCGCCTCCAAGGCGCCGGCCTGAGCCGCTTCGATCTTCGCCATGATGTTGTTCAGGTAGTTCAGAGACTTCACGCCCGGATTGAGAGCCGCGGGATTGGTGCGACGCGTCGGCACCGTCACGATGGAAAGGCCCTCGGAGTAGCACTCCTCCGGATAGAGGGCGATCTTGTCGGCGATGATGATCAGAGACGGCTTGGGACAGGAGTTCGGCGACAAGCCCAAGCTCCCCGGTCCACGCGTCACCAGCAGGCGAATGTAGCCGTCGCTCAGGTTGTTCACCCGACAGGACTCGCACACCAGCTCGGACAGCTCCTCGCGGCTCCATGGCATGTCCAGCAGAATAGCCTTGGCGGAGTACTCCAAACGCTCCAGATGCTCGTCCAGACGGTACACGCAGTTCCTGTACAGGCGAATCCCTTCGAATATCCCATCGCCATAAAGCAGGCCATGATCGAAAACCGAAATCTTGGCGTCCTCCTTGTCCACAAACTGCCCGTCCAGATAAATCTTCATATGCGCCGTATAAGTGCGGGGGGCCCTGCGCCTTGCAAATCAAAATTGCGCCAGCGACGCAAAAGCCAAGCTGCCCGTCGGCCACCCGCAACCTTCGGGTAGCGCCCTAGAGTCGTCGCGCCGCCCCTACGGAAATATAAGGGAAAAGACGAGATCCGCCTCCTCCGAACTCTGCTGATGTCCTACGACACGGCTTTGTCACTTGAAGCGGAGCGAATTTGGCAGTTACGTATGAGTTCTTAGTAATCATATTCTTACTAAGGCAACCGAACTCGTAATTCCTTTCACAATGACCACGCTCTCCCACAACAAACGCGGTTTCACTTTGATCGAACTGCTCACCGTGATCGCCATCGTGGCGATCCTCTCCGCGATTCTCGTTCCGACTGTGGGACAGTTCCGTACCCTGGCCAAGAAGACCAGCGATGTGAACGACCTGCGCCGCATCGTGCAAGCCTCACAAATGTTCGCCGCTCAGAACGGGGAGAAGTTTGTCGGACCGCAACAGACACTGGGAGCCGACGGCATTATAGACATCGGATCGGACAACGACATCGTCGATGTCGCTGCGGTGCTTGCGCTCGGTGGCGAGCTGAACGATCCCGGCGTTTGGCAGAGTGAAAACGAAAAGAAGACCCTGCCAGGAGGAGGCCTCTACACATTCATTGCCGACGCGGATGGAGATGGTCTTGGAGCAGGCGAAGGCTACTCAGTGAACACGAATCTCAGCCCAGACGATTTTTCTTTCGATTACGTCACTGGTCTAGCCACCTGGATGCAGTCTACAACTCCGGTCGCATTCAGCCGGATGGCGACTCCAAGTTCTTCGACTTGGGGCGACACCGATGTCTATCAATCCTCTGGCGGCCATATCGCCTTCCTCAACGGCAGCGTCACCTGGTACGAAGACCTAACCGACAAGCTGATCACTCCTACCGGACAGCCCGCAGATTCCATTCAGGAAGCGATCTCCGATATCGCCACCGCGGAAATCCGCTCGAGCCTACCCTAGTCGATAGACGATCCCGTCGTTTTCTCGAAGCCTCAGCCCGACCGCTGGGGCTTTTTCGTGTCCTGAGTTTTTAACCACAGATGACACAGATAGCGCAGATAACCTTCATTTGACTGAGATCTGAGTCATCTGAGAAATCTGTCGGCGAAAAACATAGCTCGCCCCCTCATTTCCGCGTCACCACCGCCTTTTTGCGATTCGGGTAGAGCTCTCGGCAAATCGGGCATACCGTGCCATCGCAGCCGCGCGCCGTGCAGTGTTCGCGTCCATAGAAAATGATTTGCAGGTGCAAGCTATTCCAGCGTTCTCGGGGAAACAAAGCTTTCAGGTCCATTTCCGTCTGCATCACATTTCTGCCGCTCGTCAACCCCCAACGTTGAGCCAAACGATGGATGTGAGTATCAACTGGGAAAGCCGGATGCCCGAAGGCCTGGGCCATCACCACCGAAGCCGTCTTGTGACCCACCCCAGGCAAGGCCTCCAGCTCCTCGAACGTGCGCGGCACTTCGCCCCCATGTTTTTCCACTAGAATACGAGACAATTCGCTAATCGCCTGTGACTTTCGAGGCGACAAGCCGCATGGGCGGGTCACTTCGCGAATTTCCTCCACTGGAATGGTCATCATTTCCTGCGGCGTGCCAGCGAGGGCCCAGAGAGCGGGCGTGGTCTTGTTGACCCGAGCATCCGTGCACTGAGCGGACAGCAGTACCGCGACCAACAAGGTGTAGGCGTCCACATGATCCAGAGGCACCGGAGTTTCAGGATACAACCGATCCAACTCGCCATCCACGTATGCCGCCCTCTCCTTCTTCGTCATCTCCAAGGTAGGAGCGAGCTAGCTCACGATTGACAACCTAAATCCACCTCACCCGCTCTCAGTTTTGACTACAAGGTTGTAGTTAAAACTCGAAGGGTCTCACGGAGGACCCAACGAAATTTGCGAAACTGTCGCATTGATTTGAACGTGCGCCTTCCTACTGTGCCGACCATGCCTACATCCGCCGACCCTTCGCTTTCCGAATCGTCACGACTTTCCAAACTGGACGCCTTTGCGCCGCGCCACCTGGGCACGCATGGCCCCGCGGCGGAAAAGATCGCCCAGCAGCTCGGATACGAGAGCGTGGACGCCCTCGTCGACCGGGCCGTGCCCGCATCCATTCGCATCGATGGACTCGACGGACTGCCCGCGCCATGCGGCGAGCACGAGATGCTCGCTGAGCTCAAGGGCATCGCCGCAAAGAACAAGGTGAACAAGAGCTACATCGGCCTCGGATACTATCCGACCATCACGCCTCCGGTCATCCAGCGGGGCATTCTGGAGAATCCGGGCTGGTACACGCAATACACTCCCTACCAAGCGGAGATTTCCCAAGGCCGCATGGAAGGCCTGCTCAACTTTCAGACCATGGTCTCCGATCTGACCGGTTTGGAAATCGCCAACGCCTCGCTTCTCGACGAAGGCACCGCAGCGGCGGAGGCCATGAGTCTAGCGTTTTCACAGGCTGGCAAAGGAGGAAGAAACCATCGAATCCTAGTATCCAAAAACTGCTTTCCCCAAACCATCGAAGTGCTGCAAGCTCGAGCTGAACCGATGGGCATCGCGGTTGATGTGGTCGATTTTGAGCAGGAACAGAGCTTCGAACAGGTATTCGCCGTCCTACTACAGTATCCTGACGCCAACGGTCTCGCGGAAGACGTTTCGCCTATCGCCGAGAGGGCGAAGGAAAACAAAGCCCTGACGATCGTCGCCACCGATCTTCTAGCTCTGACACTCCTGAAATCTCCAGGCGAGCTCGGAGCGGACGTGGCGATCGGCAGCGCCCAACGCTTCGGCGTGCCCATGGGTTTCGGCGGTCCGCATGCCGCTTTCTTCGCCACTCGGGACGCCTACAAGCGCAAGATCCCAGGTCGCATCATCGGCGTATCCAAAGATCGCGATGGCAATCCAGCCTTGCGCCTCGCCCTGCAAACGCGCGAGCAGCACATTCGTCGCGACAAGGCCACGAGCAACATTTGCACCGCACAAGCCTTGCTGGCCAACATCGCAGCCGCCTACGCGGTCTACCATGGACCAGCAGGACTGAGAGCGATCGCCAATCGCGTGCGGCTTCTCACCAAGGTTGCCCAAAGCGTTCTAGAAAAACATGGCTTCGAAATCGCCCCCGGCGAACGTTTCGATACGCTGGTCGCGAACACGCCACAAGCCGACGCCCTTTGCAAACGCGCCGCCGAGGCCGGCTTCAATCTGCGCCAGGTCAGCTCCACCGCCATCGGCATCGCCTTCGATGAAACCACCTCGGCAGGCGATCTGTCGAAGCTGCTTTCCGCGTTGAGCGATCGCTCCGTCAGCTGCGAGGAGCTCGAAAGCATCGCCGCGGAAGTGGATACGTCGATAGTACCCGCCCTTTCGCGCGAGCTGGACTACCTCAGCCATCCTGTATTCAATTCGTACCATACGGAGACCGAGATGCTGCGCTACCTCAAGCGCCTGGAAAACCGTGATCTGTCGCTGACGACCTCGATGATTCCGCTGGGATCCTGCACCATGAAGCTCAACGCTGCGGCGGAAATGCTGCCGATCACCTGGCCGGAGTTCGCGGACATGCATCCTTTCGCCCCTTCGGATCAAACCGAAGGCTATCAGCAACTCATCAAGCAACTCGAGCATTGGCTGGCGAAAATCACCGGATTCCACGCAACCTCCCTCCAGCCGAACGCCGGCTCCCAAGGCGAATACGCAGGCTTGCTCGCCATTCGAGCCTATCAGCGGAGCCTCGGACATGACCAACGCAACATCTGCCTCATCCCCATTTCCGCTCATGGCACGAATCCCGCCAGCGCCGCAATGGTAGGCATGAAGGTCGTCGTGGTGGCCTGCGACGATCAAGGAAACATCGACCTGTCGGACTTGCGCGCCAAAGCGGAGAAGCATTCCGAAGAGCTTGCCGCCTTGATGATCACCTATCCGTCGACCCACGGCGTATTCGAATCGTCGGTACGGGAAATCTGCGAGCTCGTGCACCAGCACGGCGGCCAAGTCTACATGGACGGGGCCAACATGAACGCTCAGGTGGGACTCACTAGCCCCGGCGAAATCGGAGCCGATGTTTGCCACCTCAATTTGCATAAGACCTTTTGCATACCGCACGGTGGAGGAGGTCCCGGCGTGGGCCCGATCTGCGTCGCGAAGCATCTCGCTGCCTTTCTGCCCGGACATTGCCTGAGCGACACGCTCTCCGGCGAACAACGCATCGGCGCCGTCTCCGCAGCGCCCTACGGCAGCGCCAGCATTCTTCCCATCTCATGGGCTTACATCCGCATGATGGGCGCCCAAGGCCTGACACTCGCCACCAAGACCGCCATCCTCAACGCGAACTACATGGCCCAACGCCTCGAAAGCCATTTCGATATCGTGTACCGCGGCGAGAGCGGACTCGTGGCCCACGAGTTCATCATCGATTTCCGTGACTGGAAACCGAAGTCGGGCATCGAGGTGGAGGACGTCGCCAAGCGGCTCATGGACTACGGCTTCCATGCGCCCACCATGTCCTTCCCCGTACCAGGCACCATGATGATCGAGCCAACCGAAAGCGAATCCATCGCCGAACTGGATCGGCTTTGCGACGCTCTTATTTCGATCAAAGGCGAAATGGAAAACGTGGCCTCCGGCAAATGGCCGCGAGAAGACAATCCGCTAAAAAACGCTCCACACACCAGCCAAGCGGTGACCCGCCACGATTGGGGCTCGCCTTACACTCGCGACGAAGCCGCCTTCCCTGCGTCCTGGTCTCGTGAATACAAGTATTGGCCCGCGGTGGCCCGCGTCGACAACGTCTTCGGAGATCGCAATCTGGTCTGCTCCTGCCTCCCCTTGGAAGCCTATCAGGAAGAGAAATAACGGTCGGATCGGAAGCGACTCGAGCGAGGGACGACCCGCCTGACGACAACCACCCTTTAGTCAGGCTAGTTCAACCCGGCGAAGCTTTGCTTGCTGCGCTTTTTCGCGTACTCAAATACTTGATACAGAGAATAGCCGCGATAGATGACGTTCTCCTTGCTTCCCAAGGGGCTGCGCGCGCCGCGCGCTGCGTCCACGACTCGGTTAGCGATATAGCGCGAGATCGACAAGCGTTGCTGCAGATCCGACCCCTCTCCATCGAACTGTCTAGCCACCGGCCGGACGATTTCCTCAGACAAACTCCAGCGAGCCAGCAGGCTTCCGCCCACCCATGCGTGCTCGGTCCCCAGCAAAGTTTTTTCGAGGTCGGCAAGCTTTCGAGGCGTTTCTGCGGCCAGGCGAGGCGTTTCCTTAGAGCGCGACTGCAGAGCTCGATCAATCGCCAACATGCCCGCTCCGTGCAGCAATCCGATCGCGAAGGCTTCCAATGCCCCCAGCTCGCCTTGATCGTTGAAGAGCTGCATGGCGACGGCGCCAGCGTGAGCCTGCAGAAAGAACTCTTCTCGAGAAAGCCCGTAGACTGGCAATTCGCGAGGAACCAGCTCCCAGTAGCTCCAGCTCAGGGCCATCTCCCCCACACGCGTCAGCCCCATCGTCCGCAAGGCCGAATCCACCGACATGGCGCTCGCATCCCCGTCGTAGTCCTCCGGCACGTTCTTCAGCAATCGGAGCGACAACTCGGGATGACGACACACCCAGTCGGTCGCCTGCGGGAGCGAGCCGAACTCCTTCTGCCCCATATCAAACAGCGACCATGAAGCGCTTCGCGGCGTAGGGAATGAATCGATACACCGAGAGATTTCGCCCTGCCAATTCCTGGCAGGCTCTTGAGCTGAAGATGAGGACCAGGAAGCCATTTCGAGCGCGCGAAAGCCCCGACTCCTGACAATGCGACGATCGGAAGGAAACAGGGCGTCCGCTGCGGCAAGTCTAGCGCAAAACGGCAGGCCAACGGAATAGAGTCCGCCCCCAAAAACGCGTGGCAGAGAACCATAAGGCGTTCCCCGATGCTCCAATGATCGAGGGTGAGCGAGCAGATCGATCGGTCCCTGGCTGGGGCGGTCCATATCAGGCATTGAACAACGCGAAAGTCTGATCAAGGTAGCGGCATGGCATTGATCCAGTTCGATTTCAAATCGGAGCTCCTCGGGCTCGCATGCAGCGCCAATATCGTGGTCAACCAACGCAGCCTGACCCATTTCGGATCCGGTCATCGCAGCCCTGTACTCTACCTTCTGCACGGGCTGTCCCAAGACCATAGCGGCTGGATTCGCCGTAGCTCCATCGAACGCTACGCCGAACGCTACGACGTCACCATCGTCATGCCGGCGGTGCATCGCAGCTTCTACGCAAACACCCGCTCAGGCTATCGGTATTTCGATTTCGTGGCCGACGAGTTGCCGGAGCTGTGTCGGCACTACTTTCCCATTTCCTCGGATCCCCATCAGACTCACGTGGCAGGCCTGTCCATGGGCGGGTACGGAGCCTTCAAGCTCGCCTTGACCTATCCGGGACGCTTCGGGAGCGCCGTCAGCCTGTCCGGACCGCTCGATCTTTCCAAACTCGAGCATCGTCGAGACGAGCTTTTCCCGGAATGGCAATCGGTCTTCGGGCCCGGCGAGGACTATCTCGGCAGCGAAAACGACCTGTTGGCTCTCGCTCGCCGTCTCGCCGGACGCCAGCCCCGCTTGCTGCAGAGCTGCGGAGATCAGGACTACCTGTGCCCGGTCAATCGCAGCTTTCACCACGAAGCGAGCCAGCTGGGGCTGGAAATCGAGTACCAAGAGCCACCCGGCGACCACGATTGGGCCTACTGGGACGCTCAGATCCAAGACGCCCTCGCTTGGATGCAGCTGCCCGAGCTGCCCGATTCGAGCGAAGTTCAACTCAAAGACTCGACGCCTCGCGGGGAAGGCGTTTTTAAGAACCAGCATGAATAAGAGCCTGGCAACCAATCTCATAGCCCTATTGCTGCTGATCGGCGGTCTGCTGCTGCCCGACGGAGCCTTAAAAGCCTTCATCGTCAACGCGGGCACCTTCGCGCTGGCCGGAGCAGTCACCAACTGGCTGGCGGTGCACATGCTCTTCGAGCGCGTTCCCGGACTCTACGGCTCGGGGGTCATCGCGGCCCGATTCGAGCAGTTCAAGGCAGCCATCCACAAACTGGTCATGGAGAGCTTCTTTACGGAGGAAAACTTCATGAAGTTCGCCGACACCGCCCTGCATCAGAGCCTAGACGCGGACGCGATCGAGAAAAACATCGACCTGGACGAGCTGTTCGAAGGCTTCCTACAGGTGGTGGCGAAATCGAAATTCGGCGGCATGCTCTCCATGTTCGGCGGCGTCTCCGCCCTCGAACCGTTGCGCGAGCCTTTCAAGGAGGAGTTTCGGCGGCGCATCGACCAGATCCTGCAATCGCTCGACATCAGCCACTCCCACAGCTCCTTCGAAAAGATGCGCCCGACCATCGAAACCTTGGTGCAAGGAAAGCTCGAGGAGCTCACCGCCCCTCAAGTTAAGCAAATCCTGTCCGACCTCATTCGGGAGCACCTCGGCTGGCTGGTGGTCTGGGGAGGCGTTTTCGGCGCCGCGATCGGACTGCTTTCCACTGCCTTGCAGAGACTTGCTCTCTGAGCCAATCGAAACAATCATCCCCGGACCCACTCAACACGCGCAGCCTCTGCCCATTCTCAAACAACCTCGCCGCATGAACTCACGCCTACTCTCCCTTCTCGCCTCCCTGCTCTGCCTGACCAGCTTCGCCCAGGCTGGCGCCCGCTTCGGCAAGGGCGAAATCAACGCCCAGGCCACCTTCGACATCACCTTCACCGATCGCGCCGTGCCCAGCGCTCTGGGGACCTCCGACACCATCTACACGTTCACCCCGGCCCTCACCTTCACGCAGGAAACTTCGAAGCTCAACGCCAGCGCCCACCTTTCAGCCCCGATATCCCGCTACGAGGACAACGACCAGCTCGATTCCGACTCCCTCAGCTTCGGACTCTCCGGCGACATCCCCTACGGAGCGGGCCCCAAGTGGTCCGGCAGCTGGAATGTATCCTACTTCGATGGAATTCGGGCTAACTACTTCACCAACAGCAACCTGAACATGGAAACGCTTTCGGCGAGCATCTCGTCGAACTACCAGATCGGCCGCAAGCTCGGCCTGCGCTCCGGAGTCAGCTACAGCGATCGCTCCAGCAACGGCATCGCAGGAAGCAGTTTCCTGAACGACAACGAGACCACCGCCGTGTACGCGGGCGTGCATGCCCGAGAACTCCTTGGCCGCATCGGCGCCTACGTCGACTACAGGATCCAAGACCGAAAAACCGATCGTGGCCTGATCAACCAGGGCGTGGACGATCGCGACGATGGCATCAACTTCGGCATCACCGGACAGATCCTGCCCGAGCGCCTGTTTCCGAAACTCGAAGCGGACCTTTCCTTCGGCTACACCTCCACCCAGACCAGCGAATCGGTCAACCGGGACGGCGGAAGCGATCGCCTCACGCTCAACGGCAGCTTGCGCTACCCGGCGAACCAGAAGACCAACGTCGCTTTGCTGTTCAGCCGCGGGCTCGACGTCACCGACGACGACCGCACCGTCGAGAGCAGCCAAGCCACCCTCAGCGTGGACTACACCCCGCGCCAGCGGCTGGCGTTCGTGAGTTCCCTCGGTCTCTCCAGCAACGACTTCGTTTATTCCGAGAACGCTCGAAACGACGACGTGCTCACTTTCCAAGTCGGCGCTCGCTACAGCATCCGGCCCAACTGGACCGCCAGCGCCTTCTACAACCTGCGCGAATCGGACTCCAATGTGGCTATCAGCGACTACAGTTCCTCGCAATTGAGCCTATCCACCACCCTCAGCTACTAAGCGACTTCCCTAAGTACTTGAGCTCCATACTCCCCTAAAGAACGCTCGCAATCGACCGAATTACAAATCGACTAGCTGCGGCGTATGAAATTACTTGCCTCCTAGGCGCCCGCGCCAACTTTCTATTAACAACTCTTTCCTAAGCGAACCTACTCCGAACCGGGAATTCACAAAATGGCGATCAAGGTATTCATCGTAGACGACCACCCTCTTGTACGTCAGGGACTGGCGCAAATCATCAGCAGCCAGGAGGACCTGGAGGTTTGCGGTGAAGCGGAAGACGCTTCCTCCGCCATGCGAGGCATCGACAACACCAGCCCGGACGTCATCATCGTCGACATTTCCCTGCAGGGAAACAACGGGCTGGAGCTGATCAAGAACGTCAAAGCCATCCACGAGACGATTCCCATTCTGGTCTTCTCCATGCACGACGAGTCCATCTACGCCCAGCGCGCTCTGCGGGCCGGCGCCAAGGCTTACGTGATGAAGAAGGAATCCTCGGAAAAGATCGTGGAGGCCATTCGCAAGATCCTTAAGGGCGAGATCTACGTCAGCGCTCGTGTAGCCGACCAAGTGCTCCACCAGATCGTCAGCGGTCCATCCAACGCCGCCGCATCACCCGTCGACCGACTCACCGATCGCGAACTCGAAGTCGTCCAGCTCATCGGACGCGGTCTCTCCACCCGAGAAATCGCCGAAAGCCTGCACCTCAGTGTGAAGACCATCGAGTCCCATCGAGCTCACGTGAAGGAAAAGCTCAACCTGCGCAACGCCACCGAGCTCGTTCAGTTCTCGGTCCAGTGGGTCGACCAGCAAGACAACTAGCTGCCCCGACAATCACTTTTGGACGCCACGGGCAAACGAGCCCGAAGGCGTTCGCGATCCAGCCGATCCCGTTCGCGAGGTCGGCTTTTTCGCGTCCCTAGCGAATCCTCTCTAGGAGTTCGTTCAGGCAAAAGGAGGCGACGCGATCAGCGTTTAACCAGCTGCCCGACAAGCATTTCGCTATGCCAAGCGCAGAGGCGCCCCGATTGTATCAGCGAGGCGATTTCGGATATCATGTTCCCCTCCCTAACGACGAAACATGATCCAACAGAACCTTCCCCAAAGGGTGCTTCTCATCGACGAGCACCCAGTCTGCGGCCTTGGACTGAACGCCCTCTTCGCCAAACACGGCAACTACCTGCTGGTGCAGCAGGCCCAGCGCCTGCGCGAGCTGTCCGACACCCTCAAAGTCGACCTCATCATCGTGGAAATCGGGTCCCTCATGCCCAAGGGCGTAGCCGCCCTTCGAGAGCTTAAAAACCGCTACCCGCAAGCTTCCCTTCTGGTCATCAGCAGCTACGACGAGCGCCTCTACGCCGAGCGCTGCCTTAAATCCGGGGCGTCCGGCTACCTGATGAAAACCCAGCCGCTGCCCGACCTGCTCGCCGCAATCGAAACCGTCGCCAGCGGCGGACTCCACGTGAGCGAGCGCGTCAAGACCGTGATGGTCAACAAGCTGGCGGGACAGGAGCCCGAAGGCGACGAGCCCGGATTCGACTGCCTGTCCGACAAGGAGCTCCTCATCATCGAGCAAATCGGGCTGTCAAAAAACAATAAAGAGATCGCTCAGGCGCTGCAAATCAGCGTAAAGACGATAGAGTCTCACCGGTCGCGCATCAAAGCGAAGCTCAAGCTGGACAGCCCGCAGGAGTTGATGCGCTACGCGATGCGCATGCATCCAGTTTAGCAACTTCTACACAGCCCCTTTCGAGTGAACGAACGCAACCGGTCAGACTATCCAAACGGCACCGCACTACTGGCGGAGGACGACGAGCTCATCCGTGACATCGTCACCCACTACCTTCACCGACTGGGCTACGACGTGCTCGAAGCCGCCAACGGAAAAGCGGCTATCGATATCATCGATCAGCTGGAAAACGGAAAACTCGATCTGATCGTGACCGATTTGCTGATGCCGAAGGTCGGCGGCGAGGCGGTCATAGAGACCGCAAAGCAGCGCGGCGCCTGCGATCGCTTCCTCGTCATGTCCGGATTCAGCGAACTCTCCCAGAATCCGAACGCCGCCCAGGAAAGCTCGCTATTCATCGAGAAGCCCTTCACCTTCGGCTCCTTCGAGGAGAAGCTGAGCGCCCTGCGGCATCGATAGCGATCCCAGCGGCTTTCGCCCTCCGCGATCCGCATCCAAGACGCATTTTAGTGTTGCGCATCGCGGCGGATCGTTTCTTTTAGACCGCTTTCACGCTAGAGACCAGCGGCCACACCGCTCGCCTCCGCGGAAGCGCCTCCCTCGAGGTGTC
The DNA here is from genome assembly GCF_031127815.1 of Pelagicoccus sp. SDUM812003. Lineage (NCBI taxonomy): Bacteria > Pseudomonadati > Verrucomicrobiota > Opitutia > Puniceicoccales > Pelagicoccaceae > Pelagicoccus > Pelagicoccus sp. SDUM812003. The sequence goes on from NZ_JARXHY010000002.1 coordinate 386,616, forward strand.
AGCGTCTAGCCCAGCGAAACCTTGGCTAGGGATCGTCAAACGACCTTCCGACCTTCCGTGAAATTCGAAAACGAAACACAAATGGCTAGCAGCACTTCTGTAGATAAGACTCAAATCATCAGCGACTTCAAGACGCACGATTCCGACACCGGCTCCGCCGACGTGCAGATCGCCCTCTTGACCGCTCGCATCAACCACCTCACGGAGCACCTTCGCGAACACCGCAAGGACTTCCACACCCGCCGCGGCCTTCTGGCCATGGCCGCTCGTCGCCGCAAGCTTCTCAACTACCTGAAGAAGCACGACCTGGAAAAATACAACGAGCTCCTGCAGCGCCTGAACCTCCGCAAATAACGCGGCAACCGTGGCGTTCACCTCAGGTCACTCATTGCAAAACGAGCGATGTTGATCACTTTCCAAGCCTGCGAATACCCATTCGCGGGCTTTTTCGCATAACTAACCATATGTAAACCAACCCCGACGACCCGGGAGAACAGAGATCCGTCTGAGGATTTTTCCGAATGCGGCCCACTCTCCCCCCAAGCCCCACAGCTCGGCCCCATTCGGAAAATTCTTCAGATTTTAGACCGATCCCGTTCTCCGAGTCGTCATCCGAAAAGACGTAACGAAAAGAATGATACAGAAACATAGCATCACCGTCGACGATCTCGACATCACATTCGCCACCGGCGATGTGGCAAACCTCGCCTCCGGCGCCGTCACCGTGACCTGCGGCGAAACCAGCCTCTTCGTCTCCGCCACCGTGGCCAAGACCATCCGCGAAGGTCAGGACTGGTTCCCCCTCACCGTCGACTACCGCGAAAAGTACGCCGCGGCCGGCCGCATCCCAGGCGGCTACTTCAAGCGCGAAGGCCGTCCTTCCGAAAAGGAAATCCTCACCTCCCGCCTCTGCGACCGTCCCTGCCGCCCCCTCTTCCCGAAGGGCTTCCTCAACGAGGTGCAGATCATCGGCTTCCTGCTCTCCGCAGACCAGGTCAACGACGCCGACATCCTTATGGTGAACGGCGCATCCGCCGCTCTCGCCATCTCCGACATCCCTTGGAACGGCCCCATCGGCGCCGTGCGCGTGGGACAGATCGACGGACACTTCGTGGTCAACCCGACCGTTGAAGAGCAGTACGCCTCCGACCTCGACCTCATCTACGTCGGCACCAAGGACGAAATGCTCATGATCGAAGGCTCCGCCGACCAGCTGCCGGAAGATCGCTTCCTCGAAGCCCTCGAATTCGCCCACGAAGCCATTCAGCCAGTCATCGCAGGCATCGAGCAGCTCCGCTCCGAAGCCGGCAAGGAGAAGAAGGAATTTCCTCTCTGCGTGCTGGAAGACGACGTGCGCCAGATCGTCAACAACCTCGTGGGCGACCGCATCAAGGAAGCCTGCGCCGCTGGAGACAAGCAGGAGCGCAACGCCAAGATCGACGAGCTCAAGGGTCTCGCCGAGGGAGCCCTGGAAGAAAAGTACGGAGACGACTACAACCCAGCCCAGCTCAACATGGCCATGGAAGAGCTGCTGGAGCACACCTACCGCAAGTCCATCCTACAGGACAACACTCGCGCTGGCGGCCGCAAGCCGGACGAACTGCGCGAACTCAAGAGCGCGGTCGGCGTGGTGCCTCGCGTACACGGTTCCGCCCTCTTCTCGCGCGGCGAAACGCAGGCCCTCGTTTTGACCACTCTCGGTCCGGCCAACGAATCCCAAAGCCTCGACGCCGTCACCGGAGGACCGTCCAAGAAGTCCTTCATGCTGCACTACAACTTCCCTCCCTTCTCCGTTGGCGAAACCGGACGCTTCGGCTCCCCCGGCCGTCGCGAGATCGGACATGGAGCGTTGGCCGAACGTTCGCTTCTGCCGGTCGTGCCCAGCGAGGACGTTTTCCCGTACACCATCCGCATCAGCTCCGAGATCATGGCTTCCAACGGCTCGACCTCCATGGCCTCGATCTGCGGCGGCTGTCTCTCCCTGATGGACGCAGGCGTGCCCATCACCGATCCAGTCGCAGGCATCTCCTGCGGTCTCGTCTCTGAAAACGACGAGTCCGGCAAGATCTCCAAGCACATCGTTCTCACCGACATCCTCGGCGAAGAAGACCACTTCGGCGATATGGACTTCAAGATCGCCGGCACCAAGAACGGCATCACCGGATTCCAGCTGGACCTCAAGATCAACGGACTTCCCTTCGACATCGTTCGCGAGTCCGTGGCCCAGTCCCGCGAAGCTCGTCTGGCCATTCTGGAAAACATGGCCTCCGCCCTCGAAGCGCCTCGCGAAGAGGTCGCCGCTACCGCTCCACGTATCGCCACCGTGCAGATCAACCCGGAGAAGATCGGCGCCCTCATCGGTCCAGGCGGCAAGAACATCCGCCGCATCGTCGAAATCACCGGCGCTCAGATCGACATCAACGAGGACAACTCGGGCCGCGTGAACGTCTACGCCACCAACGAAGACGCCATGAAGCGCGCCCTCCACGAAATCGACCTGGTTTGCGGCGAAATCGAAGAAGGCAAGATCTACCGCGGCATCGTCAAGGCCACCAAGGAATTCGGCTGCTTCGTCGAAGTGCTTCCTGGCCAAGAAGGTCTGGTGCACATCTCCGAGCTGGCTGACTTCCGCGTCCGCAAGACCGAAGACGTCTGCAAACCGGGCGACGAAATGGTGGTCAAGTGCATCGGCGTCGACGAGCGTGGACGCGTTCGCCTGAGCCGCAAGGCCGCTCTCGAAGAGCTCGAAGCGCGCAAGGCAGCCAAGCAGGCCGCCGCGGAGGAAGACGCTCCCGCCGATTCCGAAGCCGCTGAAGAGCAGGAAGAGTCCAGCGAAGAAGAAACCGCCAAAGCGTAATCAGTTTCAACCACAGCGCCCTAGGCTCTCCGCAGCCTAGGGCGCTTTTTTGTACGCTCGCGCGTTTCTCGGAAACGCCGCTGCGAAAATCGTAATCCATGTGGCCGCTTTTCTGCGAAACGCGCTCAATCTCGGCGACTGATGATGCGAAAAACGCGTCAACCGCTTTCTAAAAAACCGATCCCCCATTCAACATCCCATGCCCAAGATCCTTATCGCCAACGACGACGGCATCGATTCGCCCCTGCTTCTCGCCCTCGTATCCGAATTTCAACGACTCGGCCAAGTAGTCGTCGCCGCCCCACGCTACGAGCAGAGCTGGGTGGGAAAATGCATGAGCCGATTCAAGGAAATCGACGTCATCGAACGCAAGGACCTCCCCTGCGAGGCGTACTCCATCTCCGGCTCGCCCGCGGATTGCGTCAACCTCGCGCTCGGCCACCTGCTCGACGAGCTGCCGCGCTGCGTCATCTCCGGCATCAACGTCGGCCACAACGCGGGCCTCGCCTACCTGCTTTCCTCCGGCACCGTGGGGGCCGCTCTCGAAGGCGCTCTGCACGGGATACCGTCATTCGCCGCTTCCTTGGGACTGGCTCGTGGCGACTACGACCGCCTGAAAGACGATCCTCAGGCCCTCGGCGACGCGCTCGGCGCCAAGGCCGCCCTCGCCGCGAAGATTCTCGCAGACTTCGTGGAGACGAAACTGCAAAGCAACGAGCCCGCCTACGGCGTCGTGCACAAGATCAATTTTCCCAGCGCCCCGCTCGAAGGAGCCACGATCGTGCCCTCCAATCCCGCTCTCACCGTGGCTGGCAGCTTTTTCCAGTATCGCCAATCAGGATACAACTTCGCCTATCGCGAACTGGGCGAAAACCAGGAAGCATCGCCGACCGATCGGGAAACGCTGAAATCGGGCCACATCAGCTACTCCAAGCTCGATTTCTCGCGACTCGGTCGCTTAGCTTGAGCCAGTCCGTTCACCACATTCCGCCATGGCCCAAGTCAACCGCGCCCTGAAGCGAGCGTTTCTCAAGCTTCTCTCCGAACCCAAGCGCCTCGCTTTTCTCGAAAAGCACCCGAACTACCGAAAGGCGGCCCCCGAAGGCATGCGTTTCGTCTTCGACCAATACCTGGGCAAATACTCCGTCAACATCGACACGCGCTACAAAGTGGAGCGCATCATGTGGACCGGCAAGTTCGAGGAAAAACTGGTGGCGCTGGCCCGTCGTGTCGTTCAGCCGGGCGACACCTGCTTCGACGTGGGGGGGAACGTGGGAGCCATTTCCATCGCCCTCGCTGAAGCGGTCGGGGAAGGCGGACGCGTTCACACCTTCGAGCCCAATCCCACCAACTTCGCGCGCCTCAGCGCGAACCTCGAGCTCAACCCCGAGCTGCGCGGCCGCGTCACCCTCAACAACGTCGGCATCAGCGACCAGCCAGGAACGCTCTACTGGAGCGAAGACCCGGGGAATCCGGGCAACGGAATGCTCGGCGATCAGGGCGACATCGAATCAAAGGTCATCACTCTGGACGCCTACACTCAGGAAAACGACGTGCAGGAGCTTTCCTTCATGAAAGTCGATGTGGAAGGGATGGAGCTGCAGGTCTTCAAGGGGGCCGAAGAAACGCTGAAGCGATTCAAGCCCACCCTTTACTTCGAGACTTTGAGCCGCTTCAGCAGCGGTCCCGAGCGCGACAACTTTCTCAAGATCGAGACCTATCTGCTCTCGCTCGGCTACACGCTCAACAAACTGCATCCGGACGGCACGCTCACACCATCCACCATCGGCAGCGCCGGCTCCTACACCGTGGCGACGGCTTAGCGATCCGCGGCCCGTATCTTAATCGTCGATACAAAACCGCGAATCGCGTTCGAAAAAAGTCCTCACGGCTCCTCGTCGAGCCAGCGTATCGGACTTTTCGCTACATTCTTGCGGCGAGCTTCTGGTAGCGATCGAAGAGCTGAGATCGCTGAGCGAGCAGCTCGTCGGCCTGCGGGTCGACTTCCTTCATGCCCTCGAATACCGCCTTTTGAAACTCCTCCTGGCTCTCCTGGATTTCCTCCTGGGCAGCTACGCTCTGCACCACCGGATTGATCTGCGTGCGCAGGGTACGAAACTCTTCGATCTTCTCGTTGATCTCCGGACTCCGCTCCATCGCAGGCATTCTCAGCTCAGGGTGGTCCTTTAGCTCTTCCACCAGCTGATCCTGACGCTGAAACTTGTTTTCCATCTCTGGATTGTGAGCGATAGCCGCTTGGCGGAGCTCCTTGAAAAACTCGTCCTGAGCCGCCTGGAGCTCCTCGCTCTGCATGGCCTTGTCCTCGATCTCCTGGATCTTCGCTTCCACGACCTGCAGCTGCTGACGCACCTCGATCAATTCCTCCTGGACCTCCGGATTCGCAGCCGCCTCCTCAGGTTGCATTTCCATACCGCTGGATTGCGCATTGCTCTGTCCTACCGCAGTTCCAACAAAAAGCCCGATCGAAGCGAACGCGGCTAAAGCCTTTTTGAGCCCTTGCCCCAGTCTTTCTGCAAAATCTTGGTTCTTAGTGAGTAACATAGTTGGTGTCTCCGTTTTCAGTTGTTTGTATTGGTCGTTCTCCTCCTTTTTTCCAAAGGATGCGACCCGACTACGGACTCCTCTCTTCATTTCCCGTTCCAACCTCTCTCCGCCGAATTCCCAGCTGCTGCTCTCGCAGCGAGACTCAAGTTCGCGTCCGCCGCCTATCATTGACAGCGGCCAGCGCAACGCCTACTCATCTCGCTCCTTCAACCAAAGTCAGAGAATGAAACCTTCTGAAAAACCGAATCGACCCTTCTTTTCATCGGGCCCCTGCTCGAAGCGACCGGGCTGGAGCCTCTCCGCCCTCGAAGACGCTCTGGTCGGCCGATCCCATCGAGCCAAGCTCGCCAAAGCGCGCATCCAGGAAGTGATCGATCGATCCAAGAAGATCCTCGGCATTCCCGAGGACTACGTTTGCGGCATCGTTCCCGCCTCTGACACAGGCGCTGTGGAAATGGCCCTCTGGTCCCTTCTGGGAGCCCGCGGAGTCGACATGCTCGCTTGGGAATCCTTCGGCTCCGGCTGGGTCACCGACGTCATCAAGCAGCTCAAGCTGGAAAACGCACGCACGCTGACCGCTGACTACGGACAGATCCCCGACCTTTCCCAAGTGGATTTCGCCAACGACGTGGTCTTCACGTGGAACGGAACCACCTCCGGCGCCAAGGTGCCAAACGGAGACTGGATCCCTGCCGACCGAGAAGGCCTCACCATTTGCGACGCCACATCCGCCGTGTTCGCCATGGACATGCCATGGGACAAGCTCGATGTCGTCACCTGGTCCTGGCAGAAGGTCATGGGCGGCGAAGCAGCTCATGGCATGATCGTGCTCAGCCCTCGCGCCGTCGAGCGCCTCGAGAGCTACGTGCCCGCGTGGCCGCTGCCAAAGATCTTCCGCATGACCAAGGGCGGCAAGCTGATCAGCGGCATCTTCGAAGGGGCGACCATCAATACCGTTTCCATGCTCGCCGTGGAGGACGCAGTGGACGGCCTCAAGTGGGCCGAGGAGATCGGCGGACTGCCAGCCCTCATCCAGCGCAGCGACGCCAACCTCGCCGCGATCGAGGAATGGGTGGAGAAATCCGACTGGATCGGCTTCCTCGCTGAGGACAAAGCCATCCGCTCCAACACGTCCATCTGCCTCTGCATCACCGACGAGTGGTTCACCAGCCTGCCTGCGGACCAACAAGCCGCTGCGGCCAAGAAGATCGTTTCTCTTCTTGAAAAGGAGGAAGTCGGCTACGATTTCGGCTCCTATCGCGACGCCCCGACCGGTTTCCGCATTTGGGGAGGGGCCACCGTGGATACAGCAGACATCAAGGCGCTGCTGCCTTGGCTGGACTGGGCCTATGCTGAAGTCAAAGCGGGCAACTAGCCTCGCTTCATCTCGGAAACTTCATTTCAGACCTTCGAAACGCCTCGCCCACCCGCGAGGCGTTTTTCTTGATTGCGCCGAGCCTCCCGAGCATGCGCCTCGGATTCGTCAGGAGATCCCAAAGTAAAGACGCTTCGCCAGACTCCAGCCCATTCCGCCAATCAAATAGCCAAAGCCCGCCACGAGCAGCCAGTGGGACTGCAGGTGGTACGAGCCGAACGCTCCCGCCAACGATCCGAGAAAAAACGATAGCGAAAGAAAAAACGGCACCCCGATTCGCCAGCCTTCGATGTTTCGGCTACGGGAGCGCATGCCGAGCATCACTCCCAAATCCGTCAGCAAGCCTGTCACATGCGTCGTGCGCAAGATGGAGCCGCGATACCGAGTCGCCAAAGCGTTCTGCAAGCCACAGGCTACTCCCGATAGGCCGATGGCCGCCTCCACACTCCAGTCCATCAGCCCGAAAGCCAACAGCAGCATCAGTCCGATGCCGCTGATCACGCGGCCATAGGGCTTTCTCATTTCCAGCTTGGACGCATGTAGTAAATAACCGGATACAAACGCGCCAGCGATAAACCCTAGCGTTGCCAGCCCCACTCGAGCCAAGCTTCGTCCAACGGCCGTGTCGATCGAAGAGAGTTCGATCGCTACCCGCGTCAGGTCACCTGTCAAATGGCTCACCGAAGCGCCGGTCTGCAGGATGAAGCCCACATTCACAAACGCGGCTCCAAACGCGAGGAAACAGCCTCCGAGCAACACGTGCCTTGGACTGATCTCATGGACCATCATGCCTTCGAAGTCTCCGTTGATCTGTTCAGGCCTTCGGCAGGATCGGCTTCTTGTCCCACGGCAGGTTCACCTTCTCCGGGCGTTTTCCCCAGACCTCGTATTCATCGAACAACTTCGCTGGATTTAAAATGCCTTTCGGATCCAAGGCCTTCTTGATCGCCCGCATGGCAGCCATTTCCGCCTCGTTTCGGGCGTATTTCATGAACGGCGTCTTCGCCAAACCGATTCCGTGCTCGCCCGAAATGGTGCCGCCGAGAGCGACGACTTTCTTCATGAGATCGTTCACCGCCCCCTTCGCCCGACGTCGCTGATCTTCGTCGTCGCGATAGTACATGATGTTCACGTGGAAGTTTCCATCCGCGGCATGCCCGAAGGTCGGCATGGACAGCTTCCACTTCTTCTGCAGCTGCTTGAGGAACCGGGCGAACTTGGCCTGGCTTTCCAGCGGCACCACGATGTCCTCGTTTATCTTGGCGTCGCCCAGCGCGAACATCGCCCCGCTGCACTTGCGCCGCACCGACCAAAGCGTGTCCGTTTGAGCCGCAGTCTTCGCTTCACGATACGCGAGTCCATAGGCTTTCGCCCACTCGATCGCTTTTTTCTTATCTTCGCGCAGCACGCTAGCCGGACCGTCAAACTCGACCAAAAGCAAGGGTTTGAGCGAAAGTCCCTTGAAGAGCTTCACACCCGCGATCTCCTCCGCGCAGTAAACCGAGTTCGTATCCAGAAACTCCAGGATAGACGGATTCTGCCCTGCGAGAAGCAAACGCTGCACCGCCTCCAGAGCCTTGAGGTCGTTTTCGAAGGCCACCAGCACCGTCCAGGTCTTTTCGGGTTTGGGCAGCAGACGAAGCACAGCCTTGGTGACCACTCCGAGCGTGCCCTCGCTGCCGATCCAAAGATCGCGCACGTTATAGCCCGTAGCGAACTTCTTGTATTCACCTCCCCATGACACCTTTTCTCCCGTGGGTAGGTAGCCCTCCAACGCCAGAATGAAATCGCGAGTGACGCCGTATTTGGCGCAACGCATGCCTCCCGCGTTGCAAGCCACGTTTCCCCCGATGGTGCAGTACTTTTGCGAGGAAGGGTCCGGAGGATAAAACAGCCCTTGCGCTTCCGCCGCGTCCTGAATGTCCTTCACCACCGCCCCTGGCTGCACCACCGCCATGGACTTGCCTTTCAGTATCTTGATCCGGTTCATCCTGGAAACGTCCAATACCCAGCCGCCCTTGATCGGAGAAGCCGAACCGGTGAGCGAGGTGCCAGCGCCCCGCGTAGTGACCGGAATGCCAAAGTCGTTGGCCAGCTTCAGCGTCGTTTCCACGTCCCTCTCGCTGCGAGCGAGAACCAGCGCCTCATAGGCGAACGACAGCTTGCTGCTGTCGAAGGACGCCATGTACTTGGATGCTTCGTCGAGCTTGACCTTGCGACTGCCGAGCGTTTCCAGCAAAGCCTCGGTAGCCTTTTGAAATTTCTTCGATGCGCGTGACATAAAGGCCGCATCAAGAGTCAAGCGGGCCTGTTTGGCAACCCCGCAAAGGTGGAACCGCCTATCGCAGCAAGGCCCGCCACTTGAGCCCCGAGAAATGGATGACCGCGAAATAAAGCCCCGATCCGACCAGGATCAATCCCCCGACCGTCGCCAGCAAGGCTCCCAGCCCATCGCCGAACCAAACGACGAAGAGCGACCGACCAAACCAAACGCCTACGCCCATCAGGGCCGCAGCGATAGCTATTCGAGCCGAGTCCGCAAGCAGCTCGCGAAGACGCGTATCCAAATTCTTTCGACGCAAGGCCAGGTGCAGCAAAACCGCTTGAGCGATGGCCGCGAAATTGCTCGCGATGGCTAGGCCGACCGCCCCAAATCGCTTCATCAAGGCCAGACTCAACGCTATGTTCACAACGAATGCGAGCGCTGCTACCCTGACTGGCGTTTGCGTGTCCTTGAGCGAGAAGAATGCCCGCGTCTCCACCGAAACAAAGGAATAAAACGGCATGCCGATGGCGAAAACCACCACTAGCGGGATGGTGGACGCGGTATCCTCTTCCGAGAAAAGCCCCCGCTGGAAAAGCAGGTCGATGATCTCCGGAGCCAGCACGGCCAAACCCACCGCCGATGGCAGCGCGAAGAGCAGGCAGAGCAGGATGCCGCGTTTATACGTTTCCGCGAAAGCGGACATCCGATTCGCGGCAATGGCCTGGGACAAGGCCGGAAAGATCACGGTGGAAATGGCGATGGCGAAGACTCCGACCGGTAGCTCCACCAAGCGATTCGCGTAGTACAACAAGGAGGCCGCGGCGTCGCTCACGTAAAACGCCAGCCCGCGACTGACAATGATATTGATCTGAAAGACCGCGGCTCCGAAAATCCCCGGAACCGTGAGCAGAGCGACCTCGCGCAACTTGGGCGAGACTCCGAGGTCGAACTCCGGTCTCCACCCTTCCTTGAGCAAAGCCACGGCTGGCACCACCATCTGCAGAGCCCCACCAACCATGGCGCCTCCACAAAGCCAATACGTCCGGCTTTCGATATCGCCCGCAAGCCACCAGCCTCCGATTCCCAACGCCACCACCATGCTGACGTTCAGCCAAACCGCGGTGAGTGCGGGAATACCGAAGCGGGCGAAGAGGTTCAATACGGCAGCGAAAACCGCCGCCACGCAAATGAGCAGGATGTAGGGAAAGACGACCTTGCCCAAGTTCGCAGCGATTACCCACTTTTCGGATACGGAGGAATGGCTCAGCATGGCGAACCCTAGCCAGGCCAGAACAATCAATGTCGCGCAGATGAGGATCAACCAGCTTAGCGTCTTGTTGACCAGACGATGCACCGCGTCCCGTCCGTTCGTCTCCAACTCGTCGCTGAGATTCGGCATCAGAGCCGCGGTCAGCGCCCCTTCGCCCAATAGGCGTCTAAAGAGATTGGGAAGCGTGAATGCGATGATGAAAGCCGAGTTCCAGACCGAGGTCCCCAGCATGGCGCTCGTCATCATGTCTCGCACCAAACCCGCCACCCGCGAAAGCATGGTGAACGACGACACGAGACCGATCTTGGAAACGAGCTGGGAAAAGGCCATTGGCCGGTTATGATTCAGGCTATTTGCAGAGCTGCAAGCCATTTGCTGCAGCTCGTATTTTCAGATCCGATACACCGATCGGCACTGGCGCCCCCCTCGCTCGACTCCCTTCCGCTAGGAGGCGCGACGGAGGCCGACCTCCACGATCATCTTGTCCGACTCGAGCTCGATGCTTTTGATGTTCTGCCACATTTCGACGAAGTCTTCCGGCCACTCCGTACTGGCGAGCTTTGACGAGATCATAGAAGAGATCATTCCTCCGACGGCGGGCACGGGCAAGGAATTCACCCGCATGCTATCGATCACCAGCTCCGGTCCAGCCTCCGAGTTCTCAAAGTGAAGCCGAGCCTGCACCAGCATCTCGAAGCGATCGCCCGTCGGGTTCATGACCACCTTCACGCTCGCGTGCATCACGTCCCCGTCGATGCGCACATTGAAATTTTCAAGGCTCGTCGAGCTCTCCTCCGCGTCGTCAGCGCCTTCCTTCTCCGGCTCGAGGCTGCCGATGAAATAGTTGATCTCCTCTTCGGAAAAGGAAACGGGGCCGGGGGTGCGTCGTTGGATTCTGGAGACGGCGCTGCGAGCGTTGGTCGTTTCCGCAGCCGCCTTTCGACCGGCTTTGAAGTCCGTACCGTAGTCCCCCAGCTTTCGCGGCGCGTCCGCGTCCGGCAATTTGGATACAGCGTTGACTGGCTCTGTGATCAGTAGCCAGATCCCCAGCAAGACGCCGAGAGAAACGCCGGAGCAACCTGTCATGATAACGGATAGAAGCGTCGGCTCCTTGGGCTTAAGTTTTTTCATACAAACAAGGATTCAAATGGTTAGGAGCGCTTCTCCAGATCGCGAAACGCGTATCCCATAAGGTAGAAATAGAAAATGCCGCCGAAGAAGAACGCGATGGGGATCAGCGGCCAGCCGAGAAGGCAGATGCCGAGATAGGCCAAGGTCGGAACCACGTACTGCACCGCTGCACCCTTGAGCATCAGGCCGAGAGCCTCCACGTTGAAGCAGTCCGCGATATCCTGCTTGACCATGTAGAGATAGAGGGCTGCGCTGAGCAGAGGTCCCACGATGAATACGACCGGGATCAAGGGGATTTGAGCGATCAGCCCGTCAAAGGTGAAATAGGTGCAGGCGGCCACTAGGCCCAGCGGCAGACCGGCGAAGATGAGGCCAATCACCAGAAAGCGGAGGCCATCGAGAAACAGCCCTTTCAGGTCGTCCCATTCCGGCAAGGCCATCTCTCGCCCTCGTTTGCCCATCGCGAACACCTGATACAGATAGCCCAGCACCAGAAAGTTGACGATTGGGATGATGCTGAGGACGGCGCCGATGGCGCACTTCTTCAGCCAGGTGCTATCTGAAAAGACGCGTTTAGATACTTGCTCGATCGTGGGCATTTCGAATGCTGGTGTTAATAATAACGTTTCCAATACGCGCATTTCAAATGGAGTTCAAAGAGAAATTACGGGCATACCAGAGCCAGGTTGAGTCAGCTATAGGCGAATACCTACCCGCTGAGGGCACGCGTCCAAGCCGTATCCACCAAGCCATGCGCTACAGCATGCAAGCCGGCGGAAAGCGCCTAAGGCCCGTATTGGTGCTCAGCGCCGCGGAACTCTTCGCCGGAAAAACGGATCCCACGCCCGCAGCCATCGCCGTCGAGTGCCTGCATACCTATTCCCTCATCCACGACGATCTGCCCTCCATCGACAACGCCGACCTGCGCCGCGGCGCCGCGACCTCCCACAAGCAGTTCGACGAAGCCACCGCAGTGCTGGCGGGCGACGCCTTGCTGACCTACGCCTTTCAGCTCATCGCCCGTCACTACAAAAGCCAGCCTAGCCTGTGCGCAGGCTTGGTCTCGGAGCTCAGCGAAACCGCCGGCAGCGAGCGATTGATCGGCGGCCAGGTCGAGGACATCCTGGGCGAAGGAGCTCCCCTCTCGGAAGACACCTTGAACTTCATCCACCTGAACAAGACCTCCGCCCTCATCGAATGCTGCCTGGTCATGGGCGGCATCATCGGCGAGGCCAGCGACGCTCAGCGGGATACGCTGCGGGCGTTCGGACGAGAAATCGGCATCGCCTTTCAAATCATCGACGACATTCTCGACGCCACCAGCGACGCCGAAACCTTGGGCAAAAACACCGGTTCCGACGCCGAGCTGGAGAAAACGACCTACGTCAAGCTGCACGGCTTGCAGCGGTCGCGCGACATCGCTCATCAGCGCACCCAAAAAGCGATCCAGCTCTGCCAATCTCTGCCCGGGGACACCAGTTTCCTCGTAGGCCTCGCGTCCTACCTGGAAAACCGTATCCGATAGCCCGGATGCCGGCATCGCCTCGCATTTCCTTCGTCTCGGCCCTGCACAACTGCCTGCCGCTCACCCAGGCCATGCTGCGCAGCCTCGAGAACACGGTTTCTCTCGAGGACAAGGAGATCGTGCTGGTGGACGATCGATCCAGCGACGATACACCGGCCTTTCTGGACGACTACCAAAAGCGGCCCAACGTCACCGTGCTGCGAAACGCCCAAAACCTCGGTTTCGCCGCCTCCAACAACCTCGGAGCCGCAGCTTCCAAAGGCGACATCCTGGTCCTGCTCAACAATGACCTGGAGCTGACCCCTGGCTGGCTGGAGCCGATGCTCTCCCTGCTGGAATCGCTGCCTGACGCGGGCGCCGTGGGAAACGTGCAGCGAAACCTGGAAACCGGTCTGGTCGATCACGCGGGCATCTTCTTCGGCTTGGACGGCATGCCGACCCACGCTCACAAAAATCGCCGCAATCCCCCCAAGGGCCCGTGGATCGAGCGCAACGCGGTCACCGCAGCCTGCATGGCCATCCGGAAGCGCGACTTTCAGAGCGTGGGCGGGTTCGACGAAAGCTACCGCAACGGCATGGAGGACGTCGATCTGTGCATGAAACTGCGCCAGGCGGGCCGGCGGCTCTACGTCTCGCTAGAGAGTCGGATCGGACACCACATCAGCGTCTCGCCGGGACGAAACCTGAACAACGAGCGCAATACCGAGATCTTCCGCCTGCGCTGGAGCGAGTTCGCCAAACCTTTTGGCAAAGAAGAGTGGCCGCGCGAATACTTGCGACGCTACGCCCGCTACTGGTGGCGCATGGACCCGCCGCTCGCGGCAAAGGCGCTCTTTTTGCTGTTGTTTCGATAAAGGGAATCGGAATTGCCTTCAAATGCGTACCCATTCGCGCTACCTGCTCCCTTTCCCGTATTCACGCTAGATGATTAGGTCTCTCTTCCAGTCGAAAGCTCGCAACCCGATCCACGAGCGCTGTTCCAGCGACAGTTTCACCCAACTCCGCTCTAAATACGCCCTGTACTACCGCATCGCGGAAAAGCAGAACGGCACTCGCGTCACCGTGGACGGGAAGGATCTGGTGATGCTGGCGAGCAACGAATACCTTGGTCTCTCCCAACATCCAAAAGTCATCGAAGCAGGAAAGACCGCCCTGGAAAAGTGGGGCAGCGGCACCATGGGAGCCCGCTCGGCCAACGGCGGACGCGGCTTCCACCGAGAGCTCGAAGAGGAGCTGGCGGACTTTTTGGGCAAGCAGGCCTGCCACGTCTTTTCCGCCGGCTACCTGGCATGCATGGCGTCCATCACCGGATTCGCCCAGCGCGGAGACTGCGTGCTGGTGGACAAGAACATGCACTCCAGCGTGTGGGACGGCATCCGACTCTCCATGGCCAGCGTGGAACGCTTCTCCCACAACAGCGCCTCCCACCTCGCCAGTTTGCTCGAAGTGCTCGATCCGCAGCAAGCCAAGCTGCTGGCCATAGAGGGAGTCTACTCGATGGAAGGCCACATCGGCGACCTGCCGGCTCTGGTCGATCTGGCGGAGCAGCACCGCTGCTTCGTCAGCCTGGACGATGCCCATGGTCTAGGCGTCCTTGGGGAAAACGGTCGCGGCACGGCGGCCCATTTCGGACTCACGGAGAAGATAGACATCATCTGCGGCAGCCTCTCGAAATCCCTGGCCAGCACCGGCGGATTCGTGGCCGGCGACGCCGAGCTCATCGAATTCATGCGCACCCACAGCAAGCAGTCCATCTTCAGCGCCGCGATCAGTCCCGCCCAAGCGGCTTGCGCTCAAGCGGCCTTGCGCGTGCTGCAGGAGGAGCCCGAGTGGAACCAGCGGCTCTGGGCGAACACCCGTCGCTACAAGGCCCTGCTGGACGAGCTGGGCCTCGACACCTGGCAAAGCGAAACCCCGGCCATCCCCATCGTGCTCGGCACCCGCGAAAAAGCGTACTACTTCTGGAAACGCCTCTGGGAAAAGGGCGTGTTCACCATCATCTCCACCGCCCCAGGCGTTCCTCCCGGCAAGGACCTGGTTCGCACCGCCATCTCGGCGCGACACAGCGAGGAGGATTTCGAAATCATCGAGTCCGCCCTGCGCTACGCCGCCTCCAAAATGTGAAACGGGGGGCGAGCGTCCGGCTACTCGCGCACGCCCACTCGCACCAGCGCTCCTTCGGAGAAACGGCTCTCGTCGAGCTGCAGCTCCAGCGTCTCGTAATACGCCCGCTCCTCATGGACGATCTGCCAGTTCTCGAGGTCCTCGCTCTGGTACAGCTCGTAGATGAAGCCCGGATCGGTATCCACCAACAGGCGCAGACCGCTTCCCGGAACGAGATCGAGATCCACGATGCGAGGAGCCACGTCGCCCACCGTTCGATTCATGCGGTCTCCAAACAAGGCTACCAGCTCCCCATCGGTGACGTCGTAGGGGTCCAGAAAATCCGCGTCCTGATAGGAAGGCGGAATCCAAGGACGCGAAAACCGAAAGTAGTCCACCGACGCCCGCAAGTCGGGAGTCCCCCGCTCGGATGCGGTTTGGTTGTGCTGCAGAGCATCCATATCCTGCGCCGTTTCCCAGTCCGTGTAGGCGATCATGCCGACCTGTACCGTATCGGGCATATCACTACGATAGTAGCGACGATGCACTTCCCAAGCCTCTCCCTCAAGCTGTCGCAAAACGATGAATACATCGCCCACTCTAGCGATCTGCAGCAAGGCGCTTGGGCTTCCGCTATCCAATGACAGATTCGAACTGCTGTTGAACGTGGTCTCCACCTCGAACTGGTACGCGCCCGGATCGTTCGCCATGCCTAGGGAGAGAAAGAGGTAGTTCTCTCGGTTCGGATTCCAGTCGTCAGGCGACGCCATCTCGTCGCGAGGCATCCGCGCCATGATGCCGGCTAGGCTATACAGCGAGCCCGGCGGCCCATCGCCTGCCAGATTTCGTGGTTCCACCTGCATGGTCGCCACGAAGTCGCCTTGCACGTTCTTGTAGACCAAAGCTCCCCGCCAGTCCTGATACCAGGAGCTGGCCCGAGGGACCAGAGTCAGGCGCCCCTCGCGGGTCGATCCGATATCGATGCTCTCCAGCTGGTCAGCTCCCCAGCCTTCGGTTTGATAAACGCGATGCCAATCCGAAAGGCTCGCCGGGTCGTCAAACTCGTCCGAGAGCTTAGTCAGGTCATCCGCGTACGTGGGCGCGATAAACGCGACGCAGGCGGCCGCGAGGGCATTTGGTAACAGCAACTTAAGCACAATGAGCCCCACCTCGACGCCGCCCCCTCGATCCTAAAGCCCCACCTCGGATTAGGAGAGATTACTCCCCGCCGCTCCCTCAATCGCACACTTGCTCCCGCTTGGCGCTAGGTCCTGCAACTCGATTTCCCGCGGGCATCTTCGCGTATGGCACTAGAGAGCCTCCGCGTCCCGGAAAAGGACCAGGGACCAACGAAACGCTCGAGCGGAGGTCGTCGTTTCGCCAGCGAAATCGAACGTTCGCCAGCCGCCTGCGGCCTTAGTGGTCCGCGTTCGCCGGCAGCTGGCTACTGACCTCCGGGCAAATCGTATCCAAAATCTCCCGGGCCGTATCAGACCATTTGGGCAGCAAATCGAACTGGATGCCCTCGTAGAGTTCGACCAGCAAGTGCGGGTTTTCGAACAGACGCTTCAGCTGCTCGGCCATGGCCTCGGGATCTTCGTTGTTGAAAAAGCAGCACCCGCCAAAACGCGACGTCTCGCGAGTCGGTGCGAGCTTGGAGCTCAGCACCGGCAAGCCGCACCAAAGCGATTCCAGCACCGGCAGTCCGCATCCCTCCGCTCGCGACGAAAACAGCATCAGGCTCATGCGTCCCATCAACGCCTTCAGAGCCTCGTCCTCCAAGTGGCCATGCAAACGCACCGGTCGCCCGTTTCGCTCCATGCGCTTGATGCGCTTTTCGATGTCCTTGCCGAAGTACGGATTGGCCCGACCAACCACATGGAGGTTGAACTCCAAGCCCTCGTCCCAAAGCCGATTGCACGCGTCGAGGGCGATATCCTGCCCCTTTCGCTTCTCGATGATCCCAAGCATCAGCACGTCGAACGGCCGGACCAAGGGACGCGAGGAGCGGATCGGATCTGGAAACAGCCCGTTGGCTCCGAGCTGGATCGATTTGACCGATGGAGCGTACTCGTAGCCCAACCACTCCCAGTACTCCTCCAAAACGATTGAGCTGTGGGCGGAAACCGCGAACACCCCATCGAATCGGCTGAGCATCTTCATGTAGCTCGGATGACGCTGCACGCTGTGCGGCCAGGTGAATTCCGGATGGCGCAGCGGGATAGCGTCATGAAAAATCGCATACGAACGGCAGCGTTCCGAACCTAGAAACGCCTCGATGCCAGGACGCTCGAAGTCGCTGAAAAGTTCGGCCGTGAGAAAGACGTCCTCCGGTTCGATGGAAAACTTGGAACCGTAGCTGGGAGCTTTGAAGGTCTGCTTGCGATCGCTCCACACCACCTCCACCAGACGGTCCCCTAAGGCGTTCTTCAACTCCTCCTTCAAACAGTTCGAAACGCGAAGCACTCCCGAATAATGCGACTGCTTGCAGGTCTTGGTTACGTCGAATAGGATTTTCCCGGTCATGTCGTATGGTGTATTGCTGATTGCCTTGATTCGAAACGTGCGACATTTGCCGGAAGTCTCAAGCGGCCGCTTCGAAAAATCACTCAATATTCAGGACCCGCGACAGCTCTTGCAGCAAGCGAGCGGAATTGCGCTTCGCTACGAACTCGCGCTCGACCCAGTCGCGAGCCGATCGCGCCAGTCTATCCCTTAGGGTCCGGTCCACCTGAAGTCGCCGGCACGCCGCTACCCAGCCTTCCGGTTCCGTCACGGGACGGAGCAAACCCGTTCTCTCGTTAGCGATCGCCTCCACCACCCCGGATACGGGCGAAGCGATGACGATCGCCCCTGACGCCATGGCCTCGGGAATCACGTTGGGCAAGCCGTCCCGATCTCCGCTGGCGGCTACCACGCCTGTATGAAACAACAGGTCAGCCCACTCCAACTGACGCATCACCTCCGCCTCGCCAACGCGACCCATCAGAAACACCCGCCCACCGAGTCCCGATTGCTCGATCCAGCCGCGAAGCGAATCCTCCAGCGGACCGTCCCCGATGATGCGCGCCTCGAAGTCGACTCCCGCATCGAGCAAGGCGCGATAGATCGCCACCTGATAGGGAAAGCCCTTTTTCTCCACCAGACGCGCCACGCAGACGATTCGCAACTGAGGCCAGCTAAGGCGCGGCTTTTCGAATGCCGGCAATCGATTCAGGCCTCTTCGTATCAGACGAGCTTTCGCCGGGTCGCATAGCCTGCGTATCCGCTTCCTCGCTACATCGGTGGAGGTGTGCACAAGCGCCGCTCTGGCCAGTTTTTCCTCCAACAGCCAGTCGCCTCCGTGTTCAAAAACGTCATACGCATGCGCACCCGTGGAAAACGGCAGCCCCGTCAGCTCCGCCAGCAGCATCCCGTACGCAGCTGGCCCTCCCGACCAGACGCAGTGGACGCAATCGTAGTTCCGTTTCGACATCGTCCTCGCATCGACCAAAGCCGCGCCGAAGCCGAGCAGGTTCTCGAAGAGATTGAGCAAGGACGCGGGCTGGCAGGCGTTCAATCGCGTCATCAACCGAACCAGCTCTCGCGGCTTCCGAATCCCCCACCAGGGGAGCCATATGAAAAGCGTAAGCAGCGACCACTTGGAGAAGAGACGCACAGGATGCCCCTCGAAGTCGGCTGAGCCCTTGTGCAGCGAGAGGATATCCAACTCCGCGCCAATCTCCAGCAGGGCCCTGACCTCCCGCTGCAGGAAGGTCTCGGAGAACACGGGAAAGCTTGTCGTTACATAGAGGATACGCATCGGGTCCGGACGAAACGGATCAAACTACGCCACCATCACTCGCCGACAACTTTTAAAACCGGGCGTTCCTGGGCGCCAGTTCCTTCGCGAGCCAACTCCACCAAGAGGCGCACCGTATCCCGCGGATCGTCCATGAAGCGCATTTTTGAAAAACGCTTCTTGAGGTCCCTGAACTTGTCAGGAGAGCGATACCAATCTCCAAGCAGCTTCTCCAGATCCTGCGTTTTGGCGATCATCTCCGCGGCGTCGTCCTGCAGAAAGTACTTCACCGTCAGCTTCTCCTGCGGCATCACGCCGCCAAATCCGTTGAACACGATGGGGCATTCGAAATGCAGAGCCTCCGCGCAGGTGGTGGTGCCGCCGCGCGTGATGACGAAATCAGCCGCCTGCATATAGAGATGGATTTCATTGGTGTAGCCAGTGATGTTGCAGCGAAAGTCGGGATTCTCATGACTCCAGCGCGTCACCTGAAGAAATACCTTCTGATTGCGACCGCAGACCACTACCGCCTGGTATTGGTCGGCATGACGCTTCAAAACCTCCAGGATGGCGATGTGATTGTTCGCTCCCGCCCCACCGGTGGTGAGAAATACGATCTTGCGATCCGAACGCAGTCCCAGACGCTCGGTGATAAACCGGTGGCGTTCGATGGGCGAAAGCGTCTCCCGATACACGCGCGGCATCAGAAACTGTCCCCTCACTTCGATGCGTGACGGGTCGAGCTTCAGCGCCTTCACCGCGAAATCGCGGGCTGTCGCGGTGCGAGAGATGTAGAGATCGACCGTAGGCTCCACCCAATTGCGACTGTATCCATACCCGCCGGAAAACTCCGAGCAATAGGTGGCGCAGCGCACGTGTTTCCCTAGAATCCTTCGGGCTTCCTGAAAGTAGCCGCGATTGAGGCAATCGTGCACGCTGAACACCAGGTGCGGGCGGTAGCTTTCGATCACCTCGGTATAGTAGCGACGACCGAGCGTGACACGCGTCTTGTTCAAAAAGCTCATCCCCTCCACCAGCAGGTAGTAGGGATGGTGCAGCCAAGGAGCGTGCCGCTGGATGAAATTATAGAAATGGACCCCGAATCGGGCCACGCGGGAGGAGTCCTCCAGCATGCTCTCCACGCGCACATCGACTTCCCATCCGTAGAGCTCGCGCACCCAGCGCCGAAAAGCCGTCGCCCGAGCATCGTGCCCCCCACCGGTGCTTGATGTTAAAACGAGTATTCTGATTCCCGACACGACTAGCTTCTCTCTACGTTATAATACCGGAGGTTGGATGCGCGTTTCACTGATGACGAGACGAATTTTCCAAAAAGTGAAGCGAACGCGCACTGAAATAGGCTGCCCGCTCGAACCAAACCTGACCTGTTCCCTTTCAAGGCTTTCAGCAGCTTTCGGGCCGCCAGATCCGCGGGCGGCGCGGTGTCGACATGTTTCTCCATCGCTTTCCAAACCGTATCCACAAAGCCCCCACCACCAAGGCGATCCACGTGATCGTTGAAACGTGTATTCAGATCTCCAAGACGGAGCTCGAGCACTCGAGCCACTTCGGGGTCGAGCTCGTTGAATAGGGAGTCCGTGAAGCCTGCCAATCCCGCCTTCGCAGCGTTGTAGCCGCTCATGAATGGGATTGGATACTCCACCGCCAGAGAAGTCACATTCACCAGAGCGCCCGGATTCTCGCGAGACCATCCCTCCAGAGCCAAATGACAAAGCTTCATGGGAGCCAGCAGCATCAGTTTCACCTGCGCCTCCCAATGACAAAACGCCACGGTCTCGAAAGCGCCCAACGCGCCCGATCCCGCGTTGTTGACCACGATCGACAGCCCTCGTCCAGACAAGTCCGCCGCCCTCCAATCTCGCTCCAGCGACTCCGGCGAGGACGCATCCATCTTCACAGGAACCACGCCCTCCGGCCAGTCAACGCCATCGGGATCGCGCGACGTGCCAAAAACCTGGATACCTTCCCTCGCAAAGGCCTTTGCGATCTCTCGACCGACGCCTCGACTGGCGCCCGTGACCAATGCCTTCTGTCCCGCTAGTATCATCCGCCGTGCATCAGCTCGCCAGCAGCTCCCTAGCATGGGTCTGGGCGGACTTGGCTTGCCGATCGCCCAACATGCGAGCGAGCTCCTGCACCCGTTCCTCGCTATCGTTCTTCAGCTGGCTTATCCTCACCGCGGCCCGCTTGCCGCTCTGATCCTTTTCCACCAAGTAGTGCTGCCTGCCCAAGGCGGCGACCTGCGGCAGGTGCGTGATGCAAATCACCTGATGGTTGTCGCCAATGCCCTTGAGCTTCTGCCCCACGATGCGCCCGATCTCTCCTCCTACGTTGGCGTCGACTTCGTCGAAAACCAGCACCGGCACGCTGTCCACGTCTGCTAGAATCGTCTTCAGCGCCAGCATCACCCGGGCGAGCTCGCCACTGGAGGCGACCTGCGTCAAGGCTTTGAGCGGTTCGCCAACGTTGGGCGAAAACAGCAGATCCGGCAGGCTGTCACCGTAGCTTTTCAAGCCGTTTTGCTCCAGCATCTGGATACCGCAACGCCCTTTCTTAAATCCCAGCTCCAGCAGCATCTTCTCCGCCTTTTTCGCCAAGGCCTGACCGGACTTCAGTCTCTTCTGCGTCAGCCGGCTTGCCAGCCCCTTGAGCTCCGATTCGAGCTTGTCCGCCTCCGCGTGCAAGCGCTGCAACGAGCCCTCGATATCGCCCTGCGACTCCAGACGCCGCGCCATCTCATCGCGAGCCGCCAGCACGCTCGCAACGGAACGGCCGTACTTGCGGCGAGCGTCCTGCCAGTCGTTCATGCGTTGCAGCACCTCCGAGGCGTATTCAGGTTCGAATGACAAGGAGGCGCCGACCTGCTCGTAGTCCGAGCCCAGCTCCTGCGTCTCGATCACCAGGCTGTTCAAGCGTTCCGCCAATTCCGAAAGGCTCGGGTCCAGCTCCGCCGCCTGCTCCGCAGCTCGCACCAACGAGGAAAGCTGGTTCAAGACGCCCTCGTCCCCGCTCAAGCCGTTCCCCAGCTCGCTCGCCAGCTCAAGCAGTTCCTGGGCGCTGGAAACGCGATTGAAATCCTGCTCCAGCTGCTCCATCGACTCTTCCGAAAGCTCCAGCCGATCGATCTGCTCGATCTGAGCGCGAATGAAATCGATCTGATCCGGGGCGAGTTGCGATTCGCCCCGCAACGATTCGATTTCCTCCAGGGCGCCGCGCCATTGGAGGTGCTTCTCCCGGTAGGCCTCCGCCTCCGCTTCCAAACCGCCATAGAGATCGATCAGCTCCAACTGACACTCGCTCTTGAGCAGACGCTGCGGCTCGCCCGGACCGTGAAAGTCGATCCAACGCTCGCCGAGCTCCTGCAGATTGGAAAGCGTGGCCAAACTGCCATTTATGGAAATGCGCGAAGGCTTGGAAACATGAAGCGAACGCTTCAGTACCAGCATGCCCTCCTCGCAAAGCGGCAGATCCATGGCCCTGAGCATTTCGTCGATGGGACCGCTGTCTTCGAACCAAAGTGCCGCCTCTACCTCGCATTGCTCGCTGCCGGATCGAATGGCCGACTTGTCCGTTCGAGCCCCGGAAAGCAGGCTCAAGGCCCCTAAAAAGACGCTCTTGCCAGCGCCCGTTTCACCGGTGACCACCGTAAACCCCGACTCGAATTCGATCGAAGCGGACTCGAGCAAAGCCAAATTGGAAATCTTCAGGTACTGCAACATCGCGGACAGGATAAAGGGAACCCTAGGAAATTGACCGTCCTACCCCTGAAAATCACGCCCGAAATTAAGCGAAATTTGTTCTTGCCCCGAAAATGGAGATTACACATGTTCCAGCCCTTCAAATTTCCGACGCCTAGCATCGGAAACGACCGGGGGATTAGCTCAGTTGGTTAGAGCGCTACCTTGACATGGTAGAGGTCCCGAGTTCGAGTCTCGGATCTCCCACCATTCCAAACCGAAGGACAAACCGCCTTCGGTATTTTTTTGCGCTTGGACGACTGGTCAGACCAGGGACGCGAACATACCGAGAGTTAGCCCTTCCCACTTCGTCCACGAACGTCGAGACGAAGATGGACTCCTGCAGATTTCGCTTCGACACTGGCGAACCAACGCAAAAAGGCGCCAGATTCCGCTTCTGTTGATAGCCTAGCAATCCGCGCATCACCTCCAAGCGCGTCCTGAAGCGACAGTATCCTTCGGGTCTCGGGTGGTTGTTCTGGAGAACCTCTAAAGCTTAGGTATTTTGGCAAACAGCGCCACCGCCTGACTGCGAGAGTGCACTTGAAGCTTTTCGTAGATGCGGCGAATGTGCGTATTCACCGTTTGATACGTGATACCGAGATTATCGGCGATCTCCTTGTACAGAAACCCCTGCGCCAACAACATCAGCACCTCGTTCTCTCGCTTGGTGAGCTCGTCCGCCGGATTTCGTTCGGACTGGGGACGACGCAGCGACTGAACAACTTTTCTCGCAATATTCGTCGTCATGGGCGATCCGCCCGCATGCACTTCAGCGATAGAATCGAGAATGGCCTCAGGGGGCGTATCCTTTAGCAGGTAGCCCGTAGCCCCGACGGCAAGAGCATCGAAAATGTGGTCAGAGTCTTCATAGACCGTCAACATGACAAACTGGGTATCGGGAATCTTCTGCTTGAGCTCCTTAACGCAATCTATCCCACTTTGCCCCGGCATATTGATGTCTACCAGAGCAACATCCGGAGGAATCTTTGGCAGCCGAGCCATGGCGCTCTCCGCATCGGAGTAGCTTCCTACACAGGCGAATCCATCGGAACTCTCGATCCAGTTAGCGAGTATTTCGCGAAGCTCGCTATCATCGTCTACGACGGCAACGGTGATCACAGTAGGCTCGCGGTTAGAAGTAGGGGCTGGGGTCATTTGCTTGTTTACTCGAATCTGTGGCGGCACGAAGTGACTGACGGATCAAGAAACACGATACTGTCCACATTTTACCATTTGGCAAGATAGCTTCCTCGTCTAGCCGACGCTGGAAACTCCTAATCCGAGCATCGCGTGGGAGCGATGCTCGGCTTACGATTTTTACTAATGAACTAAGAATGTTTTAAGCTGCTAACGCTAAACATTTCGGGACTTCGAGCAGCGACCGCCATCCGATGTCCTGAGGGAGAAACAATAGGGAAAAACAACCGTCTCGCCTATCGCGAAAACTTGTGACCTCGAAAGCGTGTTTTCGAAGGGGCCGATTAAGTCTCCGAACCATCGATGGTCCAAGCCTGATCGGCACCATTGCGGAGACGGATTTGCTGATCCGCCGCTCAGGTACCGAGTTTTCGCGATGCTTCGGCCTACATTTAGTCTGGCGACTAAAGGTGTACGTTCGAACCATAATGGACCCTAAAGCATTACCTTGCGTCACCCTTCCATCCTGACGCGGCGCTACACGAATCATCTCATGTATCGCCCGATCGGATACTAGAAAAACAAACTAGGACCTCACATGAAACCCTGTTGGAAAATCAACACCCTTTCCCTTCTCGCTGCCCTCTTCGCCGCCGCGCCACTCAGCGCCTCCATACCCAGCGACGCCGAGCCGTCCGTCATCGTGGACACCTCCGTCGAACCGGTCGCTTCTGGCAAGTTTGAACCCACCTGGGAATCGCTCGCTCAATACGAAGTGCCCGAATGGTTTCGCGACGCCAAGTTCGGCATATGGGCCCATTGGGGACCGCAATGCGAGCCGGAGCGCGGCGACTGGTACGCCCGAAACATGTATTGCCAAGACCACTGGCAATACGATGAACACCTCGAGCAATACGGACACCCCTCCACTTTCGGCTTCAAGGATATCATCAACGAGTGGAAGGCCGAAAACTGGGACCCGGACAAGCTCATGGAGCTCTACCAGCGGGTGGGCGCCAAATACTTCTTCGCCCTCGCGAACCATCACGACAATCTCGACCTCTGGAACTCCAAGTACCAGCCCTGGAACTCCGTCAACATGGGCCCGAAGAAGGACCTCATCGCGGGTTGGGCCACCGCCGCTCGCGAACATGGCATGAAATTCGGCGTCAGCGTGCACGCCGCTCACGCTTGGGGATGGTATGAGACCGCTCAAGGAGCCGACCAAACCGGTCCGCTCGCCGGCGTGCCCTACGACGGCGATCTCACCAAGGAGGACGGCAAGGGAACCTGGTGGGAGGGCTATGACCCTCAGGACCTCTACGAGCAGCGCCATGAACCCGCCCCCGGTTTCGAAGAGCCCACCAGCATTTGGGGACGCTGGGAATGGGGCAACGGCCTCACCCCGCCCGACCAGGACTTCTGCGACCGATTCTACAACCGAACCGTCGACCTGATAGACAGCTATCATCCGGACCTCATCTACTTCGACGACACCGCACTCCCGCTCTGGCCCGTCAGCGACGCCGGTCTCAAGCTAGCCGCTCACTTCTACAATCGCAGAAACCAATGGCGCGGCGACGATGGAGTCCTCTTTGGCAAAGTCCTCGATCCGGACCAGCGCCAATGCATGGTGTGGGACATCGAGCGTGGCCGCAGCCACAAGATCGAGCCCGAGCCCTGGCAGAGCGGCACTTGCCTAGGCGACTGGCACTACAACAAAGGCGTGTACGAAAACAACGGATACAAGTCTGCCCGAACAATCGTGCATACTTTGGTCGATGTGGTGAGCAAAAACGGCAACCTGCTCCTGAGCGTTCCGCTGCGCGGCGACGGCGCCCCCGACGACGCCGAGATCGCCATCCTCGAAGGCATTGCCGCTTGGATGCAGATAAACCAAGAAGCGATTCACGGAACGCGTCCCTGGAAGGTCATGGGCGAAGGCCCCCAGATGGAGGCAACCGAAGCCGACGACCGCCCGAAGTTCAACGAGGACAAAGTGAAGCCCTTCACCGCCGAGGATGTGCGATTCACCACCAAAGGCGACACCCTGTACGCCACTCTCATGTCCGTGCCCAGCGTAGACATAAGCATCGAGTCGCTTGGGACCGCCGCGGGGCTCTACGATGGCGAGATCGGCCACGTCACCCTCCTCGGCAGCGATGAAGAACTCGCCTGGTCGCAGACCAGCAGAGCCCTCGTAATCGAAGCGCCAAAGAAGGTTCCCAGCGATATCGCAATCGTATTCAAAATATCACCACGCGACTAGCTTTTCGTGGATTGTTTGCCCTCTAATGAGCAACTCCCCTTTCGGATACACTCCGGCATCGCTTCCCCATACTCGTCTCAAGCTCTCCCTTGAAACGGCATGAAAACACATTTCCAGTCTATCCGTCCCCTCGCTCTCAGCCTCACCCTCGCCGCTTCCGCCCTGACGCAGGCAAAAGAGATCTCCCTGGCCTCGCCTGATGGTCGATTGCTCGTCGTCGTGAGCGACACCGACGGCTTGAAATACCGCGTCGAGATGGACGGCCAGCCGCTGCTCGCCGAGTCCCAGCTCGGTCTCGCATTCGCCGACGGCCTCACCATCGGCTCGACCTCCCAAATCACCGGCACCCGCCGCCAAAGCCACAACGGCTTCTGGGAAAACCGCTACGGAGCAAGCCGTGTCGTTCCGGACAACTGGTGCGAACTGAAGCTCGAATTTACCGAAACCAACGACAGCACAGACCGTCCCTTCGGCCTCACCGTCCGCGCCTACGACAACGGTGTAGCCTTCCGCTACGACCTACCGGAGAGCTTCTCCGACAGCGAGTTCATCCTCAACCAGGAGCTCACCGAGTTCCGTTTCCCCGCCGACTACCGCTGCTGGGCCGGTGGCGAACATTCGTCCGCCGAGAACCAGTATCCAGAGACCACTCTGAGCGCCATCCCCACCCAAAACAACAAGGGCGGCCCCTACCATGGCGTATTGCCGCTGCTGGTCGAGACACCCTCTGCCTACGTCGCCATCGCCGAGTCCGACCTTCTCGACTGGGCCGGCATGCTGATTTCCGGCACCGGCGAAACCGCTGCCAAAGTCACGCTCGCCCAACGCCACGACGGCCGCGGGGCCGTCGTCGGCCCAGGCCCGATGCAAAGCCCCTGGCGCGCACTCCTCGTCGCCCGCAACGCCTCCGAGCTGCTGACCAACGATCTCGTCGCCACGCTTGCCACCCCCTCACGCGTCGACGACGAGTCCTGGAACAAGCCCGGCGTCTCAGCCTGGGACACTTGGTGGACCGGCGTGAATCCCACCCAGCCGGAAAACACCGGCGTCTACTCCCGCGGCGACAACCGCTCGCACAAGGAGTACATCGATTTCGCCGCCGAGATGGGTTTCCGCTACCAGCTCATGGACTGGTTTTGGTACGAGCACATGACCATCTGGGACAAGGGACTGAACTCGGAGCCAAACGCCGCTTCCGGCGACTTCACCCAGGAGCTCCCTCATATCGACGTACCCGAGCTCGTCTCCTACGCCAGCGAGCGCGACGTCGACCTCTGGATCTGGGCCCACTCGCTCGACATCAAAACCTTCGGCATGGAACGCGCCCTCGAACACTTCGCCGACCTCGGCGTTGTCGGCATCAAGGTGGACTTCTTCGGCAGCGATTCACAGGAAACCGTGCAGTGGATCGTGGAGCTGCTCGAGCGCTCCGCCCGCCACCACCTGATGGTCGACCTCCAAGGCGTTTACAAGCCAACCGGACTCGCCCGCACCTATCCCAACTATCTCACCCAGGAAGGCGTATTGGGGAATGAATACAACAAGCTCGGCGGCAACCAATGCGATCCGCTCCACACCATCACCCTACCTTTCACCCGCGGCCTGCTTGGCCCGATGGACTTCACGCCCGGCGGCTTCCTCAATCGCACCCCGCCCGAGTTCGAAATCACCCACCCCGCTCAGGTCATGGGCTCCCGAGCTCGTCAACTGGCCATGACAGTCATCTACCTAAGCCCATTTCAGGTCCTCTGCGACAGCCCCGCCAACTACCGGGATCAACCAGGCGTCGACTTCTTTCGCGACTTGCCCACCGTCTGGGACGAGACCGTCATCCTCTCCGCCGAAGTCGCCGGACACGTCGTCATCGCCCGCCGCTCCGGCAGCCAGTGGCGTCTCGCCGCCATGAACGGCGAAGAGCCAATGACCCTCAAGGTGCCCTTGACCTTCCTAGGCGAAGGCGAGTGGTCGCTCAAAGCCTTCGCCGACAAGCCCGAATCGGGAGAGCAGCCTGAATCGATTTCGGAATCCACCCGAACCGTTGAAGCGATCGACACACTGACCCTCTCCCTGTCACCAGCCGGTGGATACGCCTCCATCCTAACCCAACCGTAACGAATATGCCCACCGATTTCTCAGATTAACTCAGATAAGAAACACACACTGGATCTGCGCCTATTTGCGATATCTGTGGGCCAAACTCCTCTGCATCCCCCCTCCTTAACCTTTCAAGACACCGACAATCATGAGAATCCCAATACGCACCCTCGCAGCCGCTCTCTGCGCCAGCGCAGCCCTCGCGCATGCTGACGTAATACCGGCTTCCCTCTTCCGCGACCATGCCGTGCTGCAGCAAGGCATGCCCATCCCCGTCTGGGGCGCCGCAGACGATGGCGAAAAGGTCTCCGTCACCCTCGACGGAAAAACCGTTTCGACCGTTGCCAAAGACGGCAAGTGGAGCGTCAAACTCGACCCGATGACTGCCGGTGGTCCCTACACCCTCACCATCAAGGGCAACAACGAGATCACGCTTTCCGACATCCTCATCGGCGAAGTCTGGGTCTGCAGCGGCCAATCCAACATGGAACGCCAGCTGGGCCTACGCGATTGGCAGCAGCCAATCAAGAACTGGGAAGCCGAGGCCGCTTCCGCCAATTTTCCTCAAATCCGCCACTTCGGCACCGCCCAAACCCTCGCCCTCGAACCACAGGAATTCGTCGATGGCGAGTGGCTCGTCTGCTCGCCCGAAACCGCCCCTCAGTTCACCGCGGTCGGCTTCTTCTTCGGTCGCGCCTTGCATCAAGCCCGCGGCGTACCCATAGGGCTGATACACAGTTCCTGGGGTGGCACGCCTGCCGAAGCTTGGACCAGCCCCGATGGCATTAAGCGCCTTCCTCAGCTCGCCGACACGATCAAACGCCTCGAGTGGATCCAAAAGGATCCCGAAGCCGCCCGGGCGGAATACCATCGCGACCTCGAGCGCTGGTTCGCGGAAAACGACTCCGGCACCGCCGCCAAGCCCGCTTGGAATGGCGAGTCGCTCGACACGGAAACATGGTCAACCATGAACCTGCCCGTCATGTGGGAAAACGCCGGCCTGCCCAACTACAATGGCATCGTCTGGTTCCGCCGCGAAATCGACGTCCCTGCCGCATGGACCGACCAAGAGGTCGACCTTCACCTCGGCGCCATCGACGACGTCGACACCACCTGGGTCAACGGTCGCTTTGTCGGCGGAGACACCACTTGGAACAAGTCGCGCGTCTACCGCATACCCGCAGATACACTGAAAGCCGGTCGCAACTCCATTGCCGTTCGCGTGCTCGACACCGGAGGAGGCGGCGGCATCTGGGGCGGCGATGCCATGCAGCTCGTTCGTTCCGACGATCCCTCCCAGGCGATCGCCCTCGACGGCGAGTGGCGCTACCGCACCTCAGAGCTTTCGCAGAACGCCCCTTATCCTCCCACCGATCCTTCGATGGGTTCCGGCACCCCGACCGTGCTTCACAACGGTATGATCGCTCCCCTGCAGCCCTACGCCATTCGCGGCACCATCTGGTACCAAGGCGAAGCCAACGCCCCCCAATCCGACTTCTATCGCGAGCTCTTTCCCAACATGGTGGAAGACTGGCGCCGCGGTTGGGACCAAGGCGACTTCCCCTTCCTCTACGTACAGATCGCTCCCTTCAAGGAGATGCCGCCGGAAATCCGCGAAGCTCAGCGCCTCTCGCTGGATCGCATCCCCAATTCCGCCATGGCCGTCACCCTCGACGTCGGCGACGCCGACGACATCCATCCGACCGACAAGCGTCCGGTCGGCGAACGCCTCGCCCTCGCTGCCCGCGCCCTCGCCTATGGAGAAAAACTGGAATACTCCGGACCGCTCTACCAGTCGTTCAAAGCCAAAGGCAAACGCGCCGTGCTTCGCTTCAGTCACCTCGGAGGCGGACTCGTAGCCAAGAACGGCCCGCTGATCGGCTTCACCATCGCCGGACCCGACAACGTCTTCCACCCGGCCCAAGCTAAGATCGTAGGCAAGACCGTTGTAGTCACCTCAGACGAAGTCTCCGCTCCCACCGCTGTCCGCTACGCCTGGGCCAACGTCCCCGAAGGAAACCTCTACAACGAAGCCGGCCTCCCCGCCTCCCCCTTCGCCACCGACTCGGAATAGCGCGACGTAGGTTACAAGCAACCCAAGCTATACAGAAATGAAACTGAGCGCTCTCGCCATTCTCATTGGAACCCTCCTCCTCGCCATCGCGTCGAGCGGCAACGCCCAGACGCTCTACGTCGGTGCTAACTATCACCCTCACGACGACAAGCGCAGAGATAAGATCCGGAGCGACATCCAGCTCATGAAGGACGCTGGCTTCACCATCGTCCGCATGGGCCACCTCGCCTGGGACAGCTACGAACCGGCGGACGGCCAGTTCGACTTCGAATGGTTTGATTTCGTCATGAACGAAATGGCAAAAGCCGAGATTAAAGTCATCCTCGACATTCCCATCCGCCCCGCGCCCATTTGGCTTCACCACAAACACCCTTCCATCAGCCTCGTGGACCAGAACGGGAATACGAAGTACCCAAACCACCGATACATGGAGGACGCCGGAGATCCGGCATTTCAGAAGTACGCCCTGCGCTTCACGGACGCGCTCACCAAACGCTATGGCGTGCACCCCGCTCTGCTCGCCTTCGGGATCGACAACGAATCAGGCGACGGCCCGATCTCCTACTCAGAAGGAGTCAGACAAAGATTCATCGCATGGACGAAAAACAAGTACCCCGATCTCGATGCCTTGAACGAAGCCTGGGCCACGCAACGCTGGTCTCAACGGATCAACGACTACCAAGCGATCGGGCTTCCGGTAGAGGTCCAGCCCAACGACGTGCCCGAGAAGATGCTCGATTTCCGGCGTTTCATTTCCGACGAGATCAACCAGTTGCTCATCGACGTCATGGATATCGCCCATGCCAACGCGCCTCAGGCCCTGGCTACCACCAATGCCTGGTACTACAGCCCGCTAAAGTATATCGACTACTCGGAAATCGCCTATTCCGGCAAGATGACGCGCCACGGCAACGGCTTCTATGCCGGCAACTCGCTGATCCAAAACGGCGGCATCCTCCACGCCGCATTTGGCATCGCTCGTATCCAGTTCGAGAGTACAAACCCGTTCTGGTGCGTCGAGTTCACCACGCACAGCGCCGTGCCGAACGCCATCCGAAAGTCCGCCTACACCTCCCTCATGCTCGGCAACCAGATGGTCTGCGGTTGGACCTGGCAAAGCCTCTGGGGCGGCCGAGAGCAATACCTCGAGGGCATGCTCGACTGGGATGGCGTCCCGAATCGCAAGTACTACGAATACAAACAGATCGCCGCCGAGTTCAAAAAGATCGAAAAGTACCTCCCCTACCAGCCAAAGGCCGAGATCGGCCTCGCCTTCTCCTTTCCCAGCCAAATCGCCAGCGCCCACTACTCGGAGCGTCACGACGGTCAACTATACGCCTGCTTCGAAACGCTCTTTAAGCGAAATATCGACTCGCGAGTCCTCGATATCAACAAGAGCCAGCTCGATTACAAACTGTTGATGGTTCCCGGAGTCGCCGTCATGGACGAGGCCACCGCCTCGAAGATCCGCGACTACGTCCAAGCGGGCGGCACCGTCGTCATGACCAGCGACTCCGCTTTCGTGAACGAACACGGTCAAGTCTTCGCCACGACTCGCCCAGGCATGCTGAGCGACGTATTCGGAATTCGGATCGGAAACCACGAAGAGACCGAGCTGCTCAACGAGATCTCTCCTGAGAACAAGTCAGGCAAGCAAATCGAGCTGCGCTACAAGAATGCCGCCTTCAACGCAAATACGCCACGCTTCGACGTCATCGATCTGCGAGGAGCTAAGGTACTCGCGTCCATCACCAGCCTCCACCATGACTACCCGATCATCACCTCCCACAGCTACGGCAAAGGCAGAGCCATCTACGTCGGCACTGCTGCCAACGGAGCGCTGTTGGAACCGCTTTTGGACGATCTCATATCCGAGCTTGGAATCAAAAGAGGTCCCAAGGTTCCGGAGGGCGTCTTGGCCCGCCGAGTGGACGAGCAGCACACCCTCTACCTAAACATCAGCAACGAAGCAAAAAAGATCCAAACCGGAGCCAAGGCCAAAAGCCTCCTCTTCGACAAAACCTACACCAGCAGCTTCACCCTCGAGCCAAACGAGCCGGAGTTCATCGAAACCTACTAGACACGATTCGGCACGGCCCCTGATAGCGGGTCATTCGAACAACCACCAACTAGGACCGCGAGGTACGCGAAGCAACGTCACCTAAACGTTGCGACCTTCGCGTTCTTTGCGGTTTCAATCCAATCATCCATTTCATGAATACAAAACGATCCGTTCCCTTCTTCACTCGAATCGCCCTCGCAAGCGCGGCCCTATCCCTCGCCTCGCTGGCCCAAGCAGGCGACTCTTGCCACACTTCCTGCGAAGCCGTAACCTTCCGAGCTCCCCAGAGCTGGACCTCCACCGAGCCGATGGTCTTCCCCATCCCCGATGCCACACACCCGATCGTGTCCGTCAAGGATCCGACGATCGTGCGCCACGACGACCGCTGGCACCTGATCGCCACCACCGCCGATACCAGCGGAGCCTGGGGCATGGCCTACTTCAGCTTCGAGACCTGGGCCGAGGCGGCCAACGCCAAGCCCTACTACTTCGATCAGAATCCTCACTTCGGCGGCTACAACTGCGCCCCCATGGCCTTCTATTTCGAGCCGCAAAAGAAGTGGTACCTGATCTTCCAATCGCCGCAGCCGCGCTACTCCACCACCGACGACATCACCAATCCCGATAGCTGGACCGCCCCGCAGGACTTCTTCGAGGGCACGCCTAAGAGCGTCGTCGAAGGCTGGCTCGATTACTGGATCATCTGCGACGACACCCACGCGTATATGTTTTTCCCCGACGACCACGGCCGCTTCTACCGCAGCCGCACCACAATCGAAAACTTCCCCAACGGCTTCGATGATCCCGTCGTCATCCTGCAGGAAGACAATCCCGGCGACCTCTTCGAAGGCAGCAGCGTCTACCGTCTCAAAGGAATGGATACCTACCTCTGCCTCGTCGAATGCGTCGCCCCAGGAAACCTCCGCTATTTCCGGGCCTTCACCGCCAACTCGCTTGACGGAGACTGGACGCCCATGCCAGACACCGACAACTGGGATAAGTCCTTCGCCGGCCCGACCAACGTCGTCACGGCCAGCGGAGATCCACTCTGGACCTCCCACATCAGCCACGGCGAAATGCTGCGCGAAGGCTACGACCAAAATCTGGTCCTCGATCCGCAGAACATGATCTTCCTCTACCAAGGCATGGACCGTCACTCGCAGGAAAAGGAGTATTCACAACTTCCCTACCGGCTCGCCCTCATCCGCGCCAACAAGCCGCTGCAAACCAATCAGGAAAGCTGCTGCCCGCGCGACTAGTTTGGCGTACGCTAACTTCCTTTCTTAATTGAAGTAGGAATGAAAAACGTCCCCGGAAGTGGCGTTCCAATCTTTTGATTGTCGAAAGGGTGGAGCGGGACCTCCGGGCACGCTCTTTATTCGGTAGAGTCCAGAGATGACACCTCTCTCGCTTGTCCCCCTCCCGAAAGGTGGAGGCCAAGCTGCCCAACGACCATACCCTCGAATTCGGTCTGCCTTGTGCGATTTGCGCCGCAAGTCAATCCACAGCAGGTAGCGAAAAGTAGAAGGTGGCTCCGCGATCGAGCCCTCCCTCCGCCCAGACGCGCCCCCCATGTCGACTGATGATCCGGTGTACATTCGCTAAGCCGATCCCCGTCCCTTCAAACTCGTCGGCCTGATGCAGGCGTTGAAACACGCCGAAAAGCTTGTCGACATACTCCATATCAAAGCCGACACCGTTATCGCGGACAAAGACTACTTTCTCTCCACTGTTCTCGTAGCCGCCGATTTCGATCTTCGCCACCTCACGCGACCGAGTAAACTTGATGGCATTTCCAACAAGGTTCTCCAAAACGGCCTGCATCAACGTACTATCCGCGGATACCTCCGGCAGATCGAGGATTTTCCATTCGACCGTTCGCCCCGAGGTCTCCTGTTCAAACGCCCGAACAATGCTCTCGATCTTGGCTTTCAAATCAATCCGCCTTTTGGACAGCGCCTGCCGCCCCGTACGGGAAAAAGCAAGCAGATCATCGATCAACAAGCCCATGCGCTTCGCCGAATCCCGAATGGTCACCATATAGTGGATACTTTTCTCATCCAAGCTGCCTGCGTTTCGCTCCTGGAGCATTTCCATGAACCCATCAATATGACGCAGCGGTGCTCTCAAGTCATGCGAGACGGAATAGGAAAAGCCCTCCAGATCTTTGTTGGCCGACTCCAGAGCAACCGCGCGTTCCTGTAAATCCCGGTTGAGCCTTTTGATCTGTTCTTCAGCGCGTTTACGACCCGTGATGTCTTCTCCAGAACTGAGCCGGCCACTAACATTTCCGGCATCATCCCGAAGCAACACATTCTGCCAAGCGATCAACCGCTCGTCACCCTGCCGCGTCACGATCTTGCTCTCGAAATACTCGGACTGCTCAACTTCGCCGACCATCTGACCGCAAAAGTGATCGACGACCTCCGAACGAACGCTCTCGGGAACAAAGGTCTCAAACCAATCTTCGCCAATGACTCCCTCTGCGGTCACCCCTAGAACGTCACAGCCTTTCTGATTAATAAGCGTGACCTTTCGGTCGGCATCAATAGCGACCATGATAACGCCCGCAATATCCAAGTACTGCTGCGACTTGTTCCGTTCAAGCTCCAGCGATGTTAGCATCACCTGCAGCTCTTCCGTCTGCCCTTGCAGTTTCCGATTGGCGATCTGATTCGCTTTATAACTTCGGTAGATTATATAAGACAAACCGAGGACCAGCAAAACGACAACGATCAGAAAATACTGAATATGCTTTTGTATAGCAATCGTCGCCCCCTGTTCTTCGAGCACCCGACTTTGTTGAACAATCGAATCCTTCTGCCGCTCGATGACTTCTTTTTGCTCCAATAAAACAGCCTTCCGATTCTCAATCTCTCCTTGTTGACGCTCCAGATCGTTCCGGCTCTGCTCCAACAACTCCCCTTGACGGACCAATGTCTCCTGCTGCGTCCTTACGCTATTCGACAAACGCTCAAGCTCCCGCTGCTCCTCCTCGATCTGCGTTCGCTGCTCAAAGATTTCACGGTTCTGTCGACTGATCTGCAACTGCTTTTTCTCGATTTCCTCATGAGCCGCGGCGACCTGAGCATTGAGGGAATCCAAATCTCGCTGCAGCGCCTCGACTTCCCCTTCTTTGATACGCAGCGACTCGTTGAGCGTATCCAGATTTTCCTGCAACGCCTTCACTTCATCTTCCTTTTTGCGCAAGCTGTCCTGCGACTCTCGATAGAGTTCAGCCACATCGATTTCCGTTCCCCCAAGCAGCACCATATCCGGCAAGACCTTCAACCCCTGATTGATGATATTCGCCTTGTTGATTTCAAACTTCACCGTCTGATCCTCGTCCTCGATCAAATTGATCATCACGGACCTCTGATCATCGAACCCGTCGCTAACCAGCAACTTGCCCTTGTCTTGAATACGATCAAACACAGGCGCGGTTAAATCCTTCAATCCGCGAGTGATGAAAATCAAATGAACGTCATCGGGAACAACAACCGATTCAGAGAGAGTGACCTCGATCGGCCTGCCTTTCAGCTCCCTCGACGCGGCCATCGCTTTCATTTCACGATTGATGCCCGAGTCATCGCTAATCACCAAAAAGTTGAATTTCGATATCCGATCTTCGCCTGGCCACTCAATGTTTTTGGCAAAACTCAATACATAAGCGACCGTGACGACCTCACGCTCCAACTGAGCCGCATACAGTTCTAGGGAGAAAAGAAGGAAACAAAATGTAACGACGAAAGTACGGACAAACCGGGAGCGAACTGAGAGAGGAGATGGCATGCTGGTTTACATAAAACGATCGCATATTGCATTGCTGCGCGACGGGAAGCGCCCCCAAGACGAACTACGAAGAAAAGAGCCACAACGAATCCTCATCCTAAAACTCATATTTGAATCCGACTCCATATTCCGCCCCGTTGGCCAGCGTCGATCCATAATGGGCCGTCATCGGAACAACAGGGCTGTTATTCAATAGGTTTCTCGCGTAGAGCTGCAACTCAAGATCCTTGCCAAACGCTTCACGAAAAGTGATTGCCGCATCGACAAAGTGCTCTGCTCCATAACGCCCGAAAACCGGAACGCCTCCCGTGCTGTTGGGTACCTGCACAGCCCATGCGTCATCCCAGCCGCGATAGTGCAAATTGATCGCGCAGTACTCTACCGGAAAAAATTCGAGACCCACATTCCACATATGCAGTGGCACGCCCGTCAAACGTCGATCTGGTATCGCGATGCTGTTGCCGTCCTCCACGATATGGTAGGCCCTCCCTTGCCCTGTCACCCCAGTAAGACTATCGAACTTGCTCAAGGCGTAGCTGTAGTTTCCATACAAGCTCCATCGTTCTGCAAACTCCCAAGTCCAATCGAACTCAATCCCTTTGCTGTGCAATTCGCCAAAGTTGTCCTCCCGCGTCCACAATTCATGTCCGTCCAAAAGCTGTCCCGTATTATACAAAGGACCGATCGATATATAATTATCCAATCTTTGATAGAAGAACCCGAGGTTCGCCTGCACCGTGTCTTCGGTGTAGGAAAACTGCAGATCATGCGACTGGGTCAGCTGCGGTTCTTCCGGACCGAGCACAATGATCCCAGAATCTTGGACAATGTAATTATCCCGAGCGCTTTGGCTCCGATTTAGGGTAGTCCCCACGATCCCCGTATTGTACGCGTACTTGATCGACCACTGCTTCGATGCCTTATGAATAACAGCGGCTCGGCCCAGAAAATAGTCACCTTTCTGGCGCAAGTCATCGTGCTGAAAACGCCCACCCACGATGAACCTCCAATCGTCAATTCCTCGATACGTGAAATCGCCAAACACGCCATAGTTCCGCTCATCACCACTGATCGATGCGGGAACAATCAACCCGCTGGAACCCGCCGTAAGCTGCCGCCCATCGAAATCGCGGTCCGTCAATTGAAGCCCCGCTTTCAAAACGTAATCTTCCGGATGATACGTCAAAATAGAGCTCAGCCCCAACTCGTCGTAAATCTGCGTCCACGCAATACTGATCGACCCATCAGTCTGCCTACGCCAAAACGCTTCGTCGATCTCGTTGATATGAATCGTCGTCTCCCAAGTCAGGTCCACGGCAAGCTCCGGTGAATAACCCAGCTCGATAAAGTCGAATCCATAATCTCGATACTCGTTTTCAATCGTCGGCCCTACATTGCGATAGTACCCCTTGTGCTCGAACAGCCGGGCGTTCAGCGAAAAGTCGCGCCAATGCCCCTTCGCTTGCACTTCATACGTCGGTCGATGCTGATCGTGCCGTACCCTGTAGCGCTCCTGAACGACCACCTGATCGTCGGTGTAGACGTTGTAGACCGGCAGACTGTTCCCGTCCGATTCAGTGTAGGTGGCGGAGATCATCAAGTCGCCCTCGTCAAACTGAGTGCCGTAGAGAAGATTCGTAACGCGCCGTTTCATATCGAACTCATAGTCCAGATTAATCCTTACGATCTGCTCCCCTTTCTCCGCCAATTCAGCGCCATCATAGGTGATGATATTAATAATCCCCGAAGCGGCATCCCCACCCCACAAGGTCGATCCCGGCGCTCGGATGATTTCGATTTGCTTCACTTGGTAGAGAAGCGGCAACAGATGCGTATTGCCGATCCCCTCACCCGCCTGGCTATTGATATTGTGCCCATCGACGAGCAGCAGAACATTGTTAACCGGGTCTTGAGTGTAGCCTCGAATTGCTATCAGGGAAAAGTTCCGGTCCCATTGGTTAAAGAAGCCTGGGACGCGATCCAGCACATCGCGCAAAGTTTTCAGCCCCTGAGCTTTGATACTAGCAGCCGTTATTACACTCATAACGGCCGGAGCCTCCTCGAGCGACGTAAAGTCGCGGCTGGCGGTGTACACCTTGAGTTGCCCCAGCTGAGCCAACGAGAGTTCGTATGGATCCACCTCTTCAGCGCTTCCCTCAAGCGGAAGGCTCGCCACTACGACGAACCTGATGATTGAACGTAGGAAACAAGTACCATTCATTCGATTACCCCTCGCCTTTATTTGTCTTTCATTGGGTTAAGCTAACCTATCAAGCAATGCATCCTCGCCTCGGGTTCACAGCTGTTGATTTCAATTGCATCTAGAGAACTCATCGCGTCCGCCAGCTATCAGAGAGGATATGCGCCCCACCACCATAGGCAACCAAGGTAGCCTTAATTTTCCTAGATCGGCTCTAGAACCACGCCCTCGCAAAAGCGGTCGCGAATTCTCGCGATAGGCAGCCAAGCTCACATTCAGGTACTCTACGTAGTGCATCACGTCCCCTACTCCCCTGCGGGACGTTTCGGCACCCCAAACTTCCACGTCTCCCACACCGCCTCGCTCACCCCCTTTTCAACATGCATTCTTTTACCCATATTCGAGCGGCGATCAGTCTGCTCCTAATCGCATTCGCCGCTTGTGCTTACGCAGACAATAGAAGCCTGCTCCTCGAACCGTCGTTCTCCCATATCAGTTTATCTCCCGACGGTCTCCACATCGCGGCGGTCGAGAAGACCCTCGGTGGCAAACAATTCCAATCCATCGTTGGTTCCTCAGCGGGAGAGACGAGCAACGGTGGCGGACAGAAAATCATCATCCTCAACAACGAGACACACGCGACCGACATCTTCCCTGTCAGCAATGGGAAAAGTGGAGACGCGAACATTCTCGATCTCAAGTGGATCTCCCATGACCGCCTCGCCATAGTCGCGGAGGCAGACAATGGCATCAATCGTCTCCACACCTTCAAGCTCGGCGACAAGTCCCCCACCCGACGCGCCAAGAACGGTAGGCGGAATATTCTTTCCACCATTGCCGGAACCACGCGATTCCTTGTATTGGAAAACCCATACGACGAAAATGAAAACAAGTGGACCGTCCTGGAATACGACGCGGCCACGGAGGACGCGCCCAAGACGATCTACCAGGCGGAGGCTAAGTACTTCGAATGCTTCACCGATGCCAATGGCGCGATTCGCCTCGTCAAGAAAGACGACCCGGATGGCGGGTACCTCGCCTACTACAGCATCAATCCCGAGACCGGCAAGGAAACCAAACTCAAAAACCTCTACCACTGGATCAAAGTGCTCGGCATCGAAGGAACTACGGGCAAAGCCATCGTATCCGGAATTATCAATACAAAGTTCCCTTCCATCTACGTCTACGACCTCGAACAGGACAAAACCCTCCAAGTCCTCGCCGACCAAGACCAATACTCGATCGATCGCTACGGCGAGACGCGCTTCGATCCCTACACCGGCAAGGTCGTCGGACTTTTCCTCGACACCGTCGCTCGCGTTTCCTTTTGGACCGACAACGAAATAGCGAAGGTCCAGGCAACACTGGACGAAAAGCTTCCCGGCTCCGTGAATCGCATCCAATCATGGGATGCGAAGAGAGAGAAGTTTCTCGTTTTCCGCTACATACCAAGCCTCCCGACGCAAGTCCTCTACGCTGATTTGAAAGCGGACAAAATCGACCTCGCCTTCGTCAACGGAGGACGCGTAAAGCCCGAAGACCTAGGTCCGACCCGGCTTGTGGAGATCCCCAACCGAGACGGCAACAAACTCTCCGCCATCCTCACCGTTCCCTCCGCAAAGACCTCCGACAAAAAGCCGCTCCTGATTTGGCTTCGCTCGGGAATCTGGTCCGACTTGGATCGGGCGGAATGGAACCCTGAAGCGAACTACTTTGCCTCCGAGGGCTTCGTTGTATTAAGAATCAACTACAGCGGCAGCGAGGGAATGCTCGGCCCGCTAAAGGTCGATACCAATACCAGGGCAGGCGTCGCCAAGCTCTTCGAAGACATCGAAGACTCCGCGCAAGCGCTCATCGACACCGGCCTCGTCGATCCTAAAAAAGTCTGCATCGGCGGCGAAGGTCCCGGAGCCTGGGCCGCAGCCTACGCCCCCATCGCTACTCCCGGCTTCTACAAAGCCGCCATCTGCCTTGGAGGCGTCTACGATCTCAAGGAATACAGAAAAAACGAAGCATCCCGCGGCGGCGTGAACCTCGGCTTCGCAAACGAGGGCAGCCCCCTCTCCGATTCCGAGCTCGCCGTGTTCTCGCCCACCCTCAGCGCTTCGGACTACGACCTCACGATCTTTCTCGGCTACGGAAAATACAGCGACAGCGCCCACAAAAGCCAGGCGACCGATTTCCAAAAGGCGGCCAAAAAAGCCGGCGCCACCGTGAAGCTTCATTCAGACGACTGGTGGGGCGCCTTCGCCTCCGGCCACAAACGCATCGAAGCATTTTCGCGAGGCGCGATCGCCCTCCGCCAAGCAGTCAAGTGACCCCAATCCCCCCTCCAACATGAGTAAGGAGCACCCTGATATCAAAAGAGGGGAAGCCTAGACTCCGCGCAGACGGGATTGACCCCTGTAGCTATTTTTCGCGATAGGCCTCATGCTGACTTTCGGCTACTGTACCGGCCGCAGCCAACCGCTGCGTGCCGCTTCGGCGTGGCCACATCACAACCCCAGTCATTCACTCCAGATCTCCCCTACAACCATCCCAAATGAGGATTCTTTCTTTTAGCCCCCTTCCCCCTCGACTTGCCTTCGGTCTGCTCGCTTTATCAGCCTTGGCCTCAGCTAGCGTTTCCCAAGCTGCTTCGCAACGCGAACGTTCCTTCGATGCAGACTGGCAATTCCTGCGCAGCGACGCGCTCGGCGCTGAAGCGCCGGACTTCGACGACTCCGCCTGGCGAACCATCGACGTCCCCCACGACTGGAGCATCGAGGACCTCCCTCAGCTGAGCGAATCAACCGTCGGTCCCTTCGACCCAAGCCTCAGCGAAGGCGGCGCCTACACTGGCCACGTCCTCGGCGGCATCGGCTGGTACCGCAAGGGCTTCGTCCTCAACGAAGCAGACAGCGGGAAGCTTGTCTCCATCCGCTTCGACGGGGTCTACATGAACGCCGATGTCTGGATAAACGGATACCACCTCGGCAGCCACCCGTACGGCTACACTAGCTTCGAGTTCGATCTGACGCCCCACCTCAAGCCCGCAGGCCAGCAAAACGTCATCGCCGTGCGCGTTCGCAACGAAGGCGAAAACAGCCGCTGGTACTCCGGCTCTGGTATCTATCGTCATTGCTGGCTTGTCGTCAGAAATCCAATACACGTCCCCACCTGGGGCGCGTTTGTGACGACGCCCGAAGTTTCGACAAAGCAGGCCACGGTCAACATCGCGACCGAAGTACGCAACGACACCGACGCGGCCGCCTCCATCCAAGTCCGCGCCCGCATCCACGACGCCCAAGGCAAAGTCGTCAAAACAACCTCCCGCCGCCTAAAACTTCCCGCCAAGGAATTCACGTCTGTCGAGCAGACGCTTTCCCTCCACACGCCCAAGCTCTGGACCCCCGAATCACCCACGCTCTACACTGCCGAGATCGAGATCGCCGCCACCGACGGCAGCCTCCTCGACCAAACCACGTCCACCTTCGGCATCCGCTCCATCGAGGTGGATGCGGAGAACGGCTTCCGCCTCAACGGTCAGCCCATCCTGCTCAAGGGCTGCAACGTTCACCACGACAACGGTCCGCTGGGCGCCGCCGCCATCGACCGAGCGGAAGAACGTCGCGTCGAACTCCTCAAGGCCAACGGCTTCAACGCCATCCGCTGCAGCCACAACCCGCCTTCCCCCGCCTTCCTCGACGCCTGCGACCGACTCGGCATGCTCGTTATCGATGAGGCCTTCGACTGCTGGAACGTCGGCAAGAAGGACCAGGACTATCATCTCTCCTTCAAGGGCTGGGCCCAGCGCGACATCGCCTCCATGGTCCGCCGCGACCGCAATCACCCGTCCGTCGTCATCTGGTCCATTGGCAACGAGATCCCCGAGCAGTTCCGTGACGAGGCAACCGCCCAGATGCTGCGCGAAGCCACCCTCTCCCACGACAGCACCCGCCCCATCACCCTTGCGGTATGCTCCGATTGGGGCGAGGTCATCAAAAACTGGGACACGCTCTCCGACGTCGCCTTCAAGCACCTCGATATCGGCGGATACAACTACCTTCCCGAAAAATACGAGTCCGACCACGCCCGCCATCCGGATCGAGTCATCCTGGGCACCGAGTCGTATCCAAGATTCCTCTACGACTATTGGTCTCTCGTGGAAAAGCATCCTTATGTCATCGGCGACTTCGTCTGGACCGCCATGGACTACTTTGGCGAATCCGGCATCGGCCACACCTGGCCGGAAGGTGAACCCTGGGAATTCCTCCAGCCGTGGCCTTGGTACAACGCTTGGTGCGGCGACCTCGACGTTTGTGGTTTCAAGAAACCCCAGTCCTACTACCGCGACGTCGTCTGGGGCCGAAGCCAGATCGAGATGGCCGTGCATGCGCCACTCGAAGAAGGCGTCGGCGAACAGGTCAGCGGCTGGGGCTGGCCCAACGAATCCCGCAGCTGGAATTGGTCAGGGCAGGAGGGCAAACCGATGGACGTGACCGTGTATTCACGCTGCGAGCACGTACGCCTCGAGCTCAACGGCAAGCTGATCGATGAAAAACCGGTCTCCGGCGAAACGAAACTCACCGTCCACTTCGAAGTCCCCTACCAACCCGGCGAGCTGCGCGCCATCGGCCTCATCGAGGGCAAGCCTGTCGCCGACACCGTCCTTCGCACCACCGGCGCTCCCGCCGCCATCCGCCTCGTGCCCGACCGCGCGGCCATCCGCGCCGATCGCAACGACCTCTCCTACGTCACCGTCGAGATCGTCGACGCCAACGGCAATCGCGTCCCCGACGCGTTTCTGCCGGTACACTTCACCGTCACCG
Organism: Pelagicoccus sp. SDUM812003; assembly: GCF_031127815.1. Taxonomy (NCBI): domain Bacteria; kingdom Pseudomonadati; phylum Verrucomicrobiota; class Opitutia; order Puniceicoccales; family Pelagicoccaceae; genus Pelagicoccus; species Pelagicoccus sp. SDUM812003. The sequence goes on from NZ_JARXHY010000002.1 coordinate 429,689, forward strand.
GCGCCGGCGAGCTCGCCGCCACCGGCAGCGCCGCGCCCGACGACGCCACCAGCTTCCACATTCCCGTCCGCAAAACCTACCAAGGCCGCTGTCTCGTCATCCTCCGTCCGCAGGGCGCCCTCGGACAAATCACCCTCTCTGCCTCAGCCGACGGTCTAGAGACCGCCACTACTGTCATTGAAACCCAATGACACCGATCTTCATCATGGATAGATATTCCCAAACTAAATCGAATCGTATTTTCAAAGCGCTCACACTCGCGCTTGGCCTAGCCGCCGCTCCCTTGGCTAGCCACGCTGCGAACCCTTTTCTCCCGGGCTATGAGTATATTCCCGACGGCGAACCGCGCGTCTTCGGCGACCGTCTCTACCTCTACGGCTCGCACGACAAGGCGGGCTCCGAGCGCTTTTGCGACACCATCCTCAAGGTCTGGTCTGCGCCGCTCGACAACCTCAACGAATGGACCGACCACGGCATCGCCCTCAGCACTCGCGATGTCGACGGGCACAAGGATGACATCCCGTATTCAGATAATGAATTCTACGCCCCCGACCTCGTCGAAAAGGACGGCAAGTACTACCTCTTCGCCCAAATCGTCGGCTCTCCTTGTTCGGTAGCGGTGAGCGATTCGCCAGCGGGACCCTTCGAGGTTATTTCCCAAATCAAGGCGCCTCCCGGCTCGCCCAACGATTTCGGCGGCTGGTCCCAATACTTCGATCCGGGCGTCCTGATCGATGACGATGGCAAGGTCTATCTCTACTTCGGCTACGGCAAGTCCTGCATGGTGCAGCTCAACCCGGACAACATGACGGAGGTCCTCCCGGGAACCTACCAGGAGTTCGTGATCCCCGAAGGGTCGCCCTACGATTACCAGGAAGGGCCTTCCCCCCGAAAGATCAACGGGACTTACTACCTGGTCTACGCGAGAGGAGGCGACCTCGCCTACGCCACCAGTGATACTCCAACCGGTCCGTTCGCCTATCGCGGCGTCATCGTTAGCCAGCGCGTCGATGCCCACGGTGGCAACATCCACGGCGGCCTCGCCAAGCTAAACGGCCAGTGGCACATCTTCTACCACCGCATGACCAACAACACGGTCTACTCCCGCCGCGCCTGTACGGAACGCGTATCCATCGAAGCAGACGGATCCATCAAGCTGGTCGAGCAAACCTCACTCGGTTTCGAAGAAAGCCTCGATCCTTATAAGCGCACCCAAGCCGACATCGCCTGCGTCTTCCGAGGCGGCAGCTACGTCACCGAATGGGACAAAGCCACCCGCCCCATCCTCGGTAACAAAAACGGCTGCGTCGTCGGCTACAAGTACTTCGACTTCGGCACGCCGCTGCCCAGCCAGCAGACCACTTTCACCATCCAGTATCGCGACGGCTCAGCTCCCGGAAGCATCGAACTCTGGATCGGCGACCCAGCTGCCGATGGCGAGAAAATCGCTTCCGTATCCGTCGATGCCCGACAACTCGAAGAAAGCCTCTGGCGGGAAACAACCATCCCCGTACCCAACATTTCAGGACGCCATGCCATTTATCTGAAATTCGCCTCCGATACACAGGGCAAATCGGTCGCGGATCTGCGTTCTTTCATTTTCACACGCGATACGCGATAATCGTCGAGCTCGCCCTCTCCTCGAGTCACCGCAATAGCCATGATCAACCCCCAATCAAACAAATTCGGAAGGAAGATGCGTCGGAGTCGCTCGCTACGATCATCCATCGCGACGCTCCTTATAGGCGTCGGGTGTTTTACCAGCTCTGTATCAGCCGCCACCACGCCTCCCGCTCCCTACGAGATCGGTACCTGGCGCGGGTTTCGCGACAGCGCCGTTTCCTACACCTTCGACGACAATTCCCCGAAGCAGTTCTCGGTGGCCCAGCCCATGTTCGACGAGCGAGGCCTTTCGGCGACCTTCTTCTGCATCGTGGGCAATCTCTCCGATTCCCAATGGTCAGTGATCGAAAACGCCTCGGAGAGCGGACACGAGATCGCCAGCCACTCCATGACCCATCCCAACCTTGCGGATCTTGACGAAGAAACGGTGGATTTCGAACTGGGAGATGCGAAGGCCCTCATCGAGCAGCACACGGGACAAAAATGCGTCAGCCACGCCTATCCCTACTGTGCAGTCCCCAATGAATCGATCACCTCGAAATACTATCAATTCGCCCGCAGCTGCAACGGCTCACTCGTCCCTAGCTCTCCCTCGAATTTCATGCGAATCGGGGCCCTAGGTCCCGACGACGGCATGATTTCCGGGGCCGACAATGCGGCCGATTCCGGCAGCTGGCTGGTCTGGCTGCTCCATGGCATCGACGACGATCCCGCCTGCTGCCCCATCAGCTCCCAGGAGCTGGAAGCAAGCTTGGACCACGTGACAGCCGATCCCAGCAAATGGTGGGTCGAAACCTTCGGCAATGTTTCCCGCTATATCCAAGAAAGGGATACATCTACGCTATCAGTCGTCTCGGAGGAAGCGAACAGCATCACGCTGCAGCTGACTCATGAGCTGGACAACGAAGTCTTCAACTATCCCCTTTCCCTGCGTCGCCCGTTGCCGAGCGGGTGGGCCGACGCCTCGGTTACGCAAAACGGCTCCGAGGTACCCAGCGAAATCGTCGACGGCAAACTCATGTTCGACGTCGTGCCCAACGGCGGCGACATCCTCATCACCAAAGAAAGAGATCCTGCCAAACTCACCCACATCGACGCCGATGATCCAAAGATCGAATACGTCGGCCGCTTCGACAAAACCGATCCCGCCGCGCCGGGGTTCGACTGGTCGTATAGCACGATTCGGGCGAAGTTCGAGGGCGCCTACTGCGCCGTCAAGCTGGACGGCCCGAATAAGTATTTCGACGTCTTCATCGATAGTTCGAAAGTTGATCCCATCCTCAGCGCTTCCGGCGGGCTCGAGACCTTCGTATTGGCCAAGAACTTGAGCGACGCCGATCACACCATCGTCATACGCCGCAGGGCAGAAGCGAACGCGGGAAAAAACGTCTTTCACGGCTTCGTCCTCGACGAAAACAAGACCATGGTCGAGCCGGATCCCGCCCCCAGCCGCAAGATCGCGTTCATTGGGGATTCATACACCTGCGGCTACGGCGTCGAAGCCGCCTTCGACTCGGACTTCGACTACGCCACCGAAAACGCGGGCCTCACATACGCGGCTCAATTGGCCACCCACTACCAAGCGGACAGCATGTTCACCTCCTGGTCCGGCAAGGGCATGGCGCGAAACTATGGCGATACGAATCAAACCTCCCCCGATCCGCTGCCCTCCGTCTACGCACGAACCTGCGGTTCTGTAGAGAATGACAACTACGGTTTCGCTTGGCAGCCAGACGTGGTGGTCATCGCTCTGGGAATAAACGATTTTTCCACCACGCCCCATCCCTCGCAAGAACAGTATGCAGGCGGATATGGCGACTTCATCGAAACCCTACGCAGCCACTACCCCGACGCCCACATCATCTGCACCTACCTGTCCAGCATGGATGCCGTCGCCGCCGACTACATTGCAGCCGCGGTGGAGGCCTCGGGCGACAGCAAAGTACATTTTGCCGACGTGCGCTACAACCTCGAGGCGCCAGCCGACTTCGGCACCCACTACCATCCAAACATCGTCGGTCAGACCAAAATCGCCGACGCCTTCATCCCCGTTTTCGACAGCATCATGGGAACGACCTGGGGAGGCATGACCAATCCCGGCGCTACTCCGAACGTCGAATCCATAAGCGTCCACGATTCCTATCTCACTCTGCGGGTCAACGGCCGGACTTGCCCCAACTATCAGGTCGAAACCTCGACAAACCTCACAGACTGGGAACCAGTATACACCGCCCAATCGCCAATCATGCCCTTCACCTGGACAGATACCGTCCAAGCCGACTTACCCCAAATCTTCTACCGCGTGAAAGCCGGACCCCAACTCGACGAATAGACAAAAGATTTTAACCGCAGAGGACGCCGAGATCGCAGAGATTTAGGTATAAATGGACTCGTCTAAAAAGCAGTGGAAACGTAACACTAAAACTCCAACTACCCTCTCCGATCCGTCATCAGACGCTTGCAAGAGCGGTCATCAGAGCCGCTTAGTACTCAAAACACTCGCGTCCATGTTTCTTCGCTTCGCTCATCAAGTGTCGTCACTTCGTTCCTCGGTACGCGTTTAAACAAATTTCCCATCATCATGAAAAGACTCCGCGATCTCAGCGTTCTCTGCGGTTCATAAAACGACTAGCATATTAACATAATGAATACGAAAACTGCTACCCTACTTACCCTGCTCTGCTGTTCGTTCGCCACCACTCAGGCCGAAGAGCTAGACCTACCTGAAATCGCCGACGGCCCCTTCGAACCGACCTGGGAGTCCCTCTCCCAATACCAGGACGCCCCCGAGTGGTACCAAGACGCCAAGTTCGGCATCTGGGCCCACTGGGGACCGCAATGCGAGCCCGAGCACGGCGACTGGTACGCGCGCGGCATGTACGAGGAGGACGGCGGGCACTACAAGTATCACGTCGAAAAATACGGCCATCCCTACGTGTTCGGCTTCAAGGACGTCATCAACGAATGGAAGGCGGAGCGCTTCGATCCGGACGCCCTAGTGAAGTTCTACAAGGACAACGGGGCCAAGATCTTCATGGCCCTGGCCAACCACCACGACAACCTCGACCTCTACGACTCCAAATACCAGCCGTGGAACTCCGTAGCCGTCGGCCCGAAGAAAGACCTTATCGGCGGATGGTCGAAGGCCGCCAGAAAACACGGCCTGCGCTTCGCCGTCAGCGTCCACGCCTCGCATACCTGGATGTGGTACGAGCCTGCCCAAACTCCCGACAAGTCAGGTCCCTACGCCGGCGTCCCCTACGACGTCACGCTCACCAAAGCCGACGGCAAGGGCAAATGGTGGGAAGGCCTCGATCCTCAAGACCTCTACGCCCAAGACCACACCCCAGGCAGCTACCAGTGGGAGTGGGACGCATCCCAAGGCAGCAGCGTGCCTGACGCCGCCTACATGGAGAAATTCTTCAAGCGCACCAAGCAGCTCTGGGACGACTACCAGCCAGACCAGATCTACTTCGACGACACCGTGCTTCCCTTCCACGGAGCCACCGACGAAATCGGTCTCAAGCTCGCCGCTCACTTCTACAACACCCGCCTCGACGAGAATGGCCGCACACAGACCGTCATGAACGGCAAGAAGCTCTCCGAAGACCAGCGAACGGCCCTCGTCTACGACATCGAGCGCGGCAAAGCCCACGACATTCTGCCCCAAACCTGGCAGACCGACACCTGCATCGGCTCCTGGCACTACGACCGGGGCATCTACGAGCGCAACGACTACAAGTCCGCCGCCTCCGTCGTGCGCATGCTGACCGACATCGTCAGCAAAAACGGCATCCTCATGCTCAGCGTGCCCCTTCGCGGCGATGGCCAACCCGACGAGCTCGAAATCGAAATCGTCAAAGAGATCGGCGCTTGGCTCAAGGTGAACGGCGAAGCCATCTACGCCACCCGTCCCTGGAAGATCTACGGCGAAGGCCCCTCCACTCAGTTCTCGGAAAAAGGTCATTTCGACGGCCAAAAGGACGTTTCCGACAAACCCTTCACCGCCGAGGACATCCGCTTCACCCGCTCCAAGGACGGCAAGACGCTCTACGCCATCGTCCTGGAAATTCCCGAAGACGGCAAAGTCACCGTCAAGTCGCTCGCCTCCGGCTCGGAGCAGTATCCCGGCAAGATCCGCAGCGTCCGCCTCGTCGGCGGCGGCAAGCTGAAATTCACCCGCGACGCCGACGGCCTGCACGTGTCATTGCCCGACAACTACGGCGGCAAGATCGCTCTCGCCCTGAAGATCCGGTAGCTGAAGCTCCATTGCCTCGACTAACCGCAGAGAACGCTGAGGACGCAGAGTTCAAAACCTGAATTTCCTCCGCGATCTCCGCGCCCTCTGCGGTTTATCAATCGCCTATTTTAAACCGTCACATTTCCCACATCCTTTTCTCTCCCCACTAAGAAACTTCGGAACGATAGCATGCTCAAATCGCAAAGGTATTGAATCGACCCTGTTTGATCCTTTGGCTCGACCCATGCAGTATCAGAGACTAGCAGGAACCGCCTGAATTAGTGCTTATAAGCACCCAACTTATTCAAAGCTTGCATTAGGTGCTTAAAAGCACCTTGATAAATCTTGCGAAAAAAGAAATGTTCGAACGTCCCCGAAAAGCTTCGGAAGGGATCCGCCTTCAAATAATAGACGCTCTCAAGGATCCACGCCGAAGGTTTCTTGATTTGAATTCGTCTTCTCGACGATTTCTCGATCTCTGGGGGATCACAGCAGATGGCTTTTTCGCAGACCTTGCCAGTGGTCTCTCTGTAGATCGCTTGTTTCTAAAACCAAAGACGTTTCCAAACCAAGCCCAACGCTACCAATGCGTTCTCTGCTATCCAGAGGAAGCTGACTCTCCAAAGCTAGATGTTCATGTGACGCTTTCCCCCAGAGGTGCGCCACTGACAGTGAAAGTGGCCATACACGAGAGCAATACGGCACAGACCTTGCCGAGGATCTACCCCTACACGACCGACGATGAAGACCGAGAAGAAAAATGAAACCAGTTCCGAGGAGCTTGCTTGTTTTGAATGCGAAACAGGGCGGCTCCGCACAGTTTATGAAGATTACCAAACATCTCTGCCCTCAGGTGCCGAGGTGACGGTGCCCAACGTTCCTATGCTCCGTTGCAATTGCTGCGGAGACACCGTGATCGACGATGACGGCAACCAAAAGATCGACGCTTGGCTCAACAAGGTAACGAATGCGATCACGCCCAATGAAGTAAAAACCTTTCTCACCAAGTACGGCCTGACACAACGCGAAGCCTCAAGTATCACGGGCCTCGGAGAGAAGAACATTTCCCGCTGGCTATCGGGGCACTCTCGCCCATCCGATTCGGTGAGCAATTTTCTGAGACTCTTGATTGCGGACGAACCTGCCTTCGAGCGACTGAGGCAGAAGCGCTTTGACGATGGCGAACCGGCAACGCCCTATCCCACGATTGAGAGACAGCCAAACGCCGAGGAGAAAAAGGTGCTGCAGCAGGTCGACTTCCCAAAGCTCGCTGAACTCGGCGTCGTGAATCCGACTAGAAGCCCTCAAGAGCGCCGGACCGAAGTTTGCCGCTGGGCAAAGTGTGGAGACCTGCTTGAATTTGGCCAACGAATGGCCGAGCGAATGGAGCCGATGGCCGCCTTTAAGGACACGAAGCAGAAGGCCAATCCGATCAGCGGCGGACTGTGGGCTTGGCTAGGCGAATTGGCTGCTGATCGGGTGGAAACGGGAAACTATGATCGCGAGAAGCTTAGCGAAACGATAAAGCGACTACGCAATCTGACGACACAACCGCTGCCAACGGCCGTTCGGAACGTTCAGTCCGAACTGGCGAAAGCAGGTGTAGCGCTCGTTTTCATTCCCATCATGAAGGAGTCGGCATTCCGCGGCTGCACTCGCTTGGTAACCCGTGACAAGGCGGTGATCATCCATGGATTGAAATACCGAACCCTATCTCAGTTCTGGATCATCCTCTTTCATGAGATTGCCCATCTGATGATGCATATTGACGAGCCTGGACAAGTTTTCCCCGACTACGACGAGCCTTCATCCGACCCCAAGGAAATGCAGGCGGACGAATGGGCATTCGAAAAACTCGCACCGCGAGTCAAGGAGTTGGAGTGGATCGCGAAAAGGCCGAGCCCGACCGTATGGGACCTTAAGGAATACGCCGATAGGCTTTCTGTACACCCAGCAATTGCCGCGGAAATCTTGAATCGTAGAGCGAACAAAGAAATTCTCCCCTTCGCCTATCTAAGGAAGGAGAAGCTTTTCCCGCATTTGTCGAATGATGAAGCAAAAGCCTTGATGGGGACTTCGCAATTTTAGCTTGGCCCTCGATCGAGGGCCTTAAGAGTGGGGTCAAACGTCGGAAGTAAAATTCGCTCGACGTCGTTTAGGGGTAGTCGACGACTTCGACGTTAGCTGGACCTTCTTTTGTCCAAGAAAAGCAAATACAGTATTGTCGGCTGACGCGTATCGAATGCTGTCCTCCGCGGTCTCCGCTGAGACCTTCGAGGTGGTTGGCCGGAGGCACGGGAGTAGAATATATATCCTGTCCCTTTACAATTTCCCAGTAGGCCAAACTCGTCATAAACCGATTCCGAGCAAAGCGACGTGAGGAACGGGAGTGACCAAACAAGTACGCAAAGTCAGGAAAGTTCGCTCAACCTTGATCCCGGCGTCTTCGGCGTCCTTAGCGGTTAAGAAAAAGCCGGCATTTTCAAGACTCCCGAAGATATCAAACGCGCGAACAGCAGGCGAAAGAAAGGGGTCGGACTGTGCTTATTGACCTAGGTGTTTCATTGAAGGTGGGATAAGACCCATTCAAAAAACCACCGAAACCGCTGACGATCTCCGCGAACGCAGCACAAAGTCGTCGTCCAATACGGGAGGACGCTCTCCGAATTATGCCAGCGAGGCCGACCTCGCGAGTTTTCGGGACAAGCAATACCCTTCACCTGTTTCCAAGCCTCAGCCAAGCTTAACACAACCCATGTTATTCCCCCCTCTCCTTAAACAACTCGCTGGAGTTCCTACTTCAGAGGACGACCTCGCCCCACCCGACCAATACAAGGCCCGCTGGAGCGGGACCCCCCAACCATGAAACTCCTCCCAACCGCCCTGCTCCTTCTCATCCCGGCTGCCATCTGGGCCCAAGGGTCGTCGGCCCCCACCCCTGACTGGGAAAACCCGTCGGTCGTGGGAATCAACAAGCAGGCGTACCACGCCACGCTCACGCTTCCCTCCGAGCAACCCACCCGCCACGATATCGTTTCCCTCGACGGGAAATGGAAATTCCACTGGGCGAAGGATCCCGCCTCCCGCCCCACGGATTTCTACCAAACCGATTTCGACGTATCCGCTTGGGCTGACATCGTCGTCCCGGGGAACTGGCAGATGCAGGGCTACGGAAAGCCGATCTACACCAATATCGCGTATCCATTCGCCAAGGACTTGCCGCGGGTCACCTCCGAACCGCCTGCTGACTTTTTCAGCCACCAAAACCGCAATCCCGTCGGCTCCTACGTCACGACCTTCGCCGTAGCGCCCGAGATGGCGGGCAAGCGGCTCTTCCTCCACTTCGGTGGCGTCAAGTCCGCCATGTACCTGTGGGTGAACGGCGAAAAAGTCGGCTACAGCCAAAACTCCATGTCGCCCGCAGAATTCGACATAACAGATTTCGTGCAGGCCGGGCAAAACCGCCTCGCGGTCGAAGTCTACCGCTGGTCGGACGGCAGTTATCTCGAGGATCAGGACATGTGGCGCCTCAGCGGCATCTTCCGCTCGGTGCAACTTTGGGTCCGTCCCGAAACTCATATTCAGGACTACACGCTCACCGCCTCCCCGTCCGACGATTTCCAAACCGCCGACTTCACGGCCCAATTCGATCTTCGCAACCTCTCGGCACAGACATCAGACAATCTATCCGTGTCAGTGCAGCTCACCGGCAAGGACGCCGCTGGGCGCCCCATCGAGAAGCAGCTTCAGTCCGAAGTTTCCCCCTTGGCCGCTGACTCCACCAGCACCATCACGCTAACGACAGAACTAGAAACCCCACGCCTCTGGTCGGCGGAAAAGCCCTACCTCTACGACGTCGCGATCACGCTAAGCCAGGGAGGAGTCCCGCTGGAATCGTTCCGCTATCATGTCGGCGTACGCCGTATAGAAATCGCGGGAGAAGTGTTCCTCATCAACGGCCAACCCGTTAAGCTCAAGGGCGTCAACCGGCACGAGCACCACCCCCGCACAGGACGCTTCGTCGACGCCGCCACCATGGAAAAGGACATCCAGCTGATCAAGCGGGCAAACATCAACTTCCTGCGCACCGCCCACTACCCGAACGCTCCGCTGCTCTACGAGCTCTGCGACCGCTACGGAATCTACGTCATGAGCGATGCCAACCAGGAAAGCCACGCTTACGGCATCGGCAACAAGGAGCTCGGCGACAGCCCCGACTGGACAGCCGCTCATGTGGACCGGGCCGTTTCGCTGGTGCAGCGAGACAAAAACCACCCGTGCGTCATCCTCTGGTCGCTAGGGAACGAAGGCGGACGCGGACGCAATTTCCAGGCCATGGCCGACGCCGTCCGCTCCCTGGACAAGTCGCGCCCGATCTTTTGCGATTCGGACGACTCCGTATCCGCCATCCATGACGATAGCTACATCTCGCCCGAACGCCTCAAAGAAGTCGCAGAAGAAACCACAGACCGGCCTGTATCCATGCGTGAATACGCACACGCCATGGGCAATTCGGTCGGAAACCTCCGCGAATACTGGGACGTCATCGAAGCGGACGACAGCATCGTCGGCGCTGCCATTTGGGATTGGGTCGACCAAGGCATCGCGAAGAAGATCGACGGCTCCGCCCTCGCATACGGAGCGAACCCTTCCGCCCTGCAGTTGCAGGACGACGAGTTCTGGGCCTACGGCGGAGACTTCGGAGACAGCCCCAACGACGGCGCCTTCTGCATCAACGGCCTGATCGCCGCGGACCGCACCCCGCACCCCCACTACTACGAGGTCCAAAAGGTGTATCAGTACATCGACTACGAGTTAACGGACAACAACCGCGTCCGCCTCACCAACAAATACGATTTCACCGAACTCGACGAATTCGACTACCGGTACGAATGGCTGCTCGATGGACGCGTAGTCGAAGCCGGCCCACTCCGCCTCTCCGGTCAAAACGAGCTAACGATCCCTTCCGCCCCTGCGGCCAACGGAGAGCTTTGCCTAAACGTCTACGCCAGTCTCCGCACTCTGACGCTCTGGGCCGAAAAAGGCTACGCCGTGGCCAAGGAGCAGTTCGTGATTGAAAAAACGGATACGCAACCGCTCGCCGCTACCGGCGACAGCGTGGAACTGCAGGAAGCGCCTGACTCCTGGAAGGTCACCGCCGGCGCCAGCGCTTTCGAAATCGACAAGGCCACCGGTGCCTTGGTCAGCTGGAAGGTCGACGGTCAGGAGCTTCTCAACGGCGTCCTGGAACCCTACTTCTGGAAGCCGGCCAACGACAACCAGCTGCGAAACGGCTACCAGGAACGCCTTGGTCCTTGGAAAACCGCCGCTCAAGATCGAGTCGTCCACAGCATCTCCGCCACCCGAAGAGACGGTCTCGCCATCATCGAGGCAAACATGTCCCTGCCGGTCGGCGCCTCCTACCGCTTGACCTATACGATCAACGGAGACGGGAAGATCCAGGTCGAAGCCGCGTATCAGCCGAACAATGACGCAATTCCCTTGATCCCCAAGTTCGGCATGCGACTGCGTCTGCCACCGGAAATGAACCAAGTGCAATGGTACGGCCGAGGCCCCTTCGAAAACTACCCGGATCGGAAGTCAGCCGCTTTCCTCGGATGCTACGCCTTGGATCTGGACCAATTCGTCACCGACTACGTCGCCCCTCAGGATAACGCGAACCGCTGCGATGTCCGCTGGTTTTCTTTGAGTGGAGGCGGACAGCCCACCATCAAGATCACCGGCCTGCAGCCGCTCAATATCCGCGTCTGGCCCTACGGCGAAGAGGACCTAGAAGGCAAACGGCATCCCCATGAAGTCCCCACCGGCAAGTTCGTCAACGTGAACATCGACCTCAACATCCACGGAGTCGGCGGCAACGATTCCTGGGGCGCCCGCACCCTGGATCAATACACCAACGACGGCAACCACCCCTATCGCTACAGCTTCATTCTCGAGCAGCGCAAGTAACCTTCATGAAGAACCAGCAGACCCATACCCCGACCGTCAGAATAGCCGGAATGCGACCACGTTCGCGTCCTAATCGAATAGAGGTAGGGTCCGACCGCCGGGCGGACCGCATTGCAAGATCCCCCCTCAACGGCACGCCCGGCGGTCGAACCCTATCTGGTTTCACTTTTAGTCGCTCACTCTGTAGAAGTATATTGGCAACGCTCTCAACCGCGCTTTTCGCATGCAGCGGCGCCACGCTCGCCCAGGAAAACGCCGGACAAGACATGCCGGAAGAAGCCCGGGCCAACTTCGCCCGACCCATCGTGCTCGAAGCCGACGACGTCCGCCTCTTCCCCGAACCACCCGCCAACTACCGCGACCTTCCGGAAAGCGGACTACGCGGAACGCTCGAGCGCATCACCTATCATTCCGGCGTCACCGGCACCGACCGCTCCGCCAACGTGTATCTGCCGCCCAACTATTCACCCGACCAAAAGTATCCCGTCCTCTACCTCCTGCACGGCATCGGGGGCAACGAGTATGAATGGATCGGATACGTCAAGGGCCACGCCATTCTCGACAATCTCATCGCCGACGACAAGGCCGTCCCCATGATCGCAGTCTTCCCCAACGGTCGGGCCATGCCCAATGACGAGCCGCCCGAAAATCCCTTCAACCCGGAAGCGGTAGCCGCCTTCGCAGCCTTTGAAGGCGACCTGCTCGACTACCTCGTGCCCGCCATCGACGCTCGGTACTCGACGATCGCCGACGCCGATCACCGCGCCCTCGCCGGGCTCTCCATGGGAGGTGGACAGACCTTCAACATCGGGCTCAGCCACCTCGACACCTTCAGCTGGATCGCCCCCTTCTCCGCCGCGCCCAACACCCAGCCGCTCGAAGAGCTCGTAGACAATCCGGAGAGTGTATCCAAAAACCTGAACCTGCTCTATATCTCCTGCGGCAATCGGGACGGGCTCATCAACAATTCCCAGCAAGCCCACCGCTTCCTGAGGGACCACGGCATTCCCCACATCTGGAATGTCGACGACCACGGTCACGACGGCGAAACCTGGGGCAGCAACTTATACCACTTCGCCCAGCGGACATTCTAAGCACAGTAGATTCGAGACCATTTTCGCTAGGTAAGTCGCTGAGGTAGGGCGGGACCGCCGGGCACGCCGCTCACGTAACCCAACTACAAACACGCCTGCGCAAACGAAGTCACGGCCGGGCGTGTCGTAGATCGCATCTACCTATTTTTCGGGACAAACCGACCCTCGTTTTCCTCTGACAAAGGCGCCGGCTCGCGCGAGTATGTCTGGCTCGCAGTGATAACCCCTATTCGATATCAACAAGTGAAGCGCGCAGCTTATCCGGTTTTTAAATCAGCTATCGTGGCGTCCACCGCCATCATTCTCAGTCAATTCAGCTTCGGCGAAGACAAGGCGCTCCGCTACGACGAACCCGGCCAGTTCGAGCCGCTGACCGAGGGCTTGCCGATCGGCAATGGCCGGATCGGCGCCTTGATCTTGGGCGATCCGAGTTCGGAGCGGGTGGTGCTGAACGAGGACACCCTCTGGGCCGGAGGCCCCTACGATCCGAGCAATCCGGATGCCTTGGCCGCCCTGCCCGAAATCCGAAAGCTGATTTTCGAAAACCGGCATGCGGAAGCGCAGGAGCTCGTGCAACGCTCGTTCATGGCCAAGCCGCTTCGCCAGATGAGCTACCAGGCGATGTGCGACCTGCTCCTCGATTTTCCCGGTCACGAACGCTATGACGCCTACAGCCGCAGCCTGGACTTGAACGATGCGATCGCCTCCGTGTCGTACGAGGTAGACGGCGTTCGCTTCACCCGCGAGCAGTTCGCTAGCTATCCGGACAATGTCATAGTTCTGCGCTTTGCCGCGAACCAGCCCGGTATGATCGACCTCACCCTCCGTTTGGCGTCACCGCACGAAGGCGCCCAAGTGAGCATCACGCCGGACAGCTTGCAGATCGCAGGCAAGAATCGTTCCAGCGAGGGGATCGAGGGGGCCCTGCGCTGGCAGACGGATCTGTCGGTCGTCACCGAGGGCGGCTGGACTCTGACGGGCGACGAGTTTCTGAAAATACGCGGAGCCGACGCAGTTACACTTCTCATTGCGGCGAGCACCAGCTTCGTCAACTGGCAGGACGTGAGCGGCGACCCACGGGCGAAAAACCGGGAGACGCTCGAAGCAGCCGCCCAATACCCCTACCTGGAGCTCCGAGAGAGACATGTTGCCGACTACAAATCCCTCTTTGACCGCGTGGAACTGACCCTTGACTCCTCGCAGCCCGAGATTGGCCGACGCACGACCGATGAACGCATCGCCTCCTTCTCGCAGGATCACGATCCCCACATGGCGTCATTGTATTTCAACTACGCCCGTTATTTGCTTATCTCGTGTTCACGCCCCGGAGGGCAACCGGCGAATCTGCAGGGACTTTGGAACGACAAGCTCTTCGCTCCATGGGGAAGCAAATACACGATCAACATCAACACGGAGATGAACTACTGGCCGGCGGAGGTCACGCAGCTCAGCGAATGCGTCGAGCCGCTGGCTGCGATGGTTCACGACCTGTCGGAATCCGGCCAGTGCTTCGCGAAAAATTTCTACGACGCGCCCGGCTGGATGGTCCATCACAACACCGATCTGTGGCGGGCGGGCGGCCCGATTGACGGCGCCTACTGGGGTATGTGGCAAACCGGCGGCGCCTGGCTAAGCCTGAGCCTGTGGGAACGGTATCAGTTTACTGGCGACAAGCAACAGCTCGCGGAAGACTATCCTGTTCTGAAAGGAGCGGCGGAGTTCTTCCTCGCGTCATTGGTGAAGGATCCGCGTACCGGATATATGGTTACAACACCGTCGAACTCGCCGGAACACGAGCACCATCAAGGCGTTTCGATAGCGGCGGGCCCGACCATGGACAACGCGATCCTGCGCGACCTGTTCGACGCTGTCGCTCAAGCCAGCAGCATTCTCGATCGCGACGCGGCGTTTCGGGCGGAGGTCAAATTGATGTCGCAGCAGCTTCCTCCCTTCAAGATCGGATCCGCCGGGCAGCTGCAGGAATGGCAGTTCGACTGGGATCTCTCGACTCCAGACCGCTACCACCGACACATTTCCCAGCTCTACGCGCTGCATCCCAGCGCCCAGATTTCGCCGGTCACGACCCCACAGCTAGCACAGGCGGCTCGCAAGTCGCTTGAACTGCGCGGCGACGCGGGAACGGGCTGGAGCCTCGCATGGAAAGTGAACTTCTGGGCGCGGCTACTGGAAGGCGATCGCGCTCATGATCTGCTGACGCAGCTGATCAGCCCCGGCCGCTGCTACACCAACCTGTTCGACGCCCACCCGCCGTTTCAGATCGACGGCAATTTCGGCGGAGCCAGCGGTGTCATTGAAATGTTGTTACAAAGCCAGCTTCGCGATGAAAACGGCGTCACCATCGCGCATCTTCTGCCCGCATTGCCCAGCGCTTGGCCGAGCGGCTCGGTTCGCGGATTCCGGACCCGAGGCGGATTCGAGGTATCCATGGAGTGGAGCGCCGGGCAGCTCGTTTCCACGGAGATTCGGTCGAGCCGTGGAGGTCCCATCACTGTTCGACTCGGGCAGGAGCAACGAACCTTCGAGACAAAGAAAGGCGACGTTATCGAGCTAGGAAGCGATCTCGCGTCGGCCAAAATCAAACCGTCGTCGGTATTCTAATGCCCGGATACCTTCGATCTGATGACTACCCCTCTACAACATAATGAATACGCTTAAACTCCTCCGAATCGGCACCCTTTCCCTCTTGGCCGCCCACGTAGCTATGGCAGACCCAGTACCCGAGGACCAGCCACTGCCGGTTCCGACCTACGGTATCAATCTCGGCAATACACTGGAGCCTCCCTGTGGCGAAGGCTGTTGGGGGCCTGCGGCCACTCAGGCCGTTATCGACAGCATCGCAGCCCAAGGCTTCAACGCCATCCGCATCCCCTGCGCCTGGGACAGCAACGCCGACCAGACCACCTTCGAGATCGATCCTACCTACATGGCCCGGGTCAAGCAGGTGGTGGACTGGAGCCTCGACGCGGGCATGTACGTCTTGATCAATTGCCACTGGGACGGCGGCTGGATGGAGAACAACCTCGAGGCGGAGGTTAACCCGCTCATCGACGAGAAGATGGACGCCTACTGGACGCAGATCGCCACCACCTTTGCCGACTACGACAACCGCCTGCTCTTCGCCGGAGGAAACGAGCCCCACATCGAAACTCCAGACATAATGGAGACCCTACTGGCGTACTATCAGACCTTCGTCGACGCTGTGCGGAGAGTTGGCGGAAACAACACCAACCGCTGGCTGGTCATGCCAAGCGTTTCGCCACCTTCCTGGATGGACCACCTCCCCACGGACCCGACCCCCAATCGCATCATGGTCGAATACCACAGCTACATGCCGTCCCTTTTCACCATCATCCACGACGATCCGGAATGGGGCCGATCCATCTACTACTGGGGCGAGGCCTACTTCAACGACGCCGACCCAACCCGCAACGCCACCTTCTACGCCGAAGACGCCATCGACTGGGAGCTGCAGGCTCTGGCCGACCAGTACGTCGACAAAGGCATTCCGGTCCTTATCGGCGAATTCGGAGCCTACCTGACCAAGACCCTTTCCGGGACGGAAGCCGAATACAACCGGGCCTCCACGCTCTATTGGAACAACTACCTCGCCGAAGGGGCCCGCGCCCGAGGGATCAGCCCCTTCCTCTGGACCATCCAAAGCGACATTTTCGATTGGAGCACCGGCGCCGTCCTAGATCCCGAAATGGTCGACATGGTGACCGGCGGAATCGCGCCCCCGCCGCCAAACGGAGCTCCCTTCGCAGTGACTGGCCTGACCGCGACCAACACCGGAGAAAGCCAGATCGACCTCGCATGGAACGCGGTCGACGGAGCCACTAGCTACAACCTCCACCGAGGCGCGGGATCCGGACTCCCGGCTGCCGCCGAGCCCTTCGCTACCGGCGTCACCGACACCACCTACACCGATACTGGCCTCAACGACGGCACGACCTACTACTATCAGGTAGTCGCCGTGAACGACGCCGGCCCCTCCGGCTTCACCACCGAAGCCCATGCCACCACCCCCGGCACCAAGCCCGACCCAACCCAATTCCACTTCGAAGCCGACACCCAACGCTGGAAGGCAGACGGAGGACAAATCTCGAATGTCGCAATCTCCGCCGAGCGGAGCTTCGCGGGCAACCGCTCCCTAGCCGTAAATTTCGACGGCACCTCGGGCGGCACTTCCTCCATCTCTCTCGATCGAGCGGTCGTACCCGGCGGAGAGACCGTTACCTTTCACGTCTGGATTCCCGAAGGCAGCGCCATCACCAGCATCGAGGCTTGGCTGCAGGACAAGAAATGGAACGCGAGCCAGACCACGTTTAACAACCTGACCGCCGACTCCTGGAACACGCTCGAATTCACTGTTCCAGAAAACGCCATCGTACCCTTTGTGAACTTCGGACTGCGCTTCACCACCAGCGGCGCCTGGACCGGCACCTGCTACGTCGACTCCATCAGCTGGAGGGCCCATGAGAATCCATTCCGTCCCGTAGGCCTGGCCACCACCTCAGGCTCTACCAAGGTCACCCTTGACTGGGACGAAACCGATCTGGCCACCAGCTACAAGATCCAGCGCTCGACCACCGAAGCGACCGGCTATGAAACCATCGCGTCCGCCGATACCACCACCTTTACGGACAACGCCCTCGATCCAAACACCACCTACTACTACGTGGTCGTCGCAGTGAACGAATTCGGAGAAAGCGTGGCCTCCACCATCGTATCCGCCATTCCCTCACAAACCATCGAGGAATGGCGTATGGAAAATTTCGGTACGACCGAGAACACCGGCGAAGCCGCCGACGGCGCCGATCCCGACGGCGACCGAGCGACCAATTGGCAGGAGTACATCAGCGGCACCGATCCGAAGGATCCAAAAAGCGTCCTCGTCATCGAACGTCTCACCTTCGACGAAAACGACATCGTCGTTCGCTTTCCCACCGTCGAAGGCAAAACCTACCGTCTCGAAAAATCCTATACACTGCTCGCCGACTCGTGGAGCATCGTGCAGGACAACATCGCAGGCACCGGCAACACAATAGAGATCACCGATTCCGGCGCCGATAGCCGCTTCTATCGGCTCGCCGTCACACCATAGGCATTCAGAGCATCAATGTTTCAATCACCTCTACTTTCGACCGGCTCCAAAATCAACCGATTCGACCAGATGTCCAAAGCGAAGCGAAACGCCGATTCCAGAGGTGAAGATTCCGCACTCAGCAGCGTCAATGCCTCTCTCGTGAAAAAGCTCCAGCACCAGTCGCACCCTTTCCTCAGATACAGCTAATACGTATCCATAGCTTGGAAACGAGATTAGCCATTTCATCCAATTCGCTGCAGTCGGTCGCGGCAGGGTTTCCAGATCGACAATCACACCGACGCTCGAACAGGCGCAGAGCATGGCTAAGGTGCCGACAACTCCTCCATTGGAGATATCCTTTGCGGCGCGACAGAGCTGACGCTCCGCCAGCTGAGGCAGAAGCTCGAGATTGCGCCGCAATCGCTCGGGAGCCGTCGTGGTGCTGGCATTCCAGAACGGCTTGTCACGTCGGTAGGCTCCATTCAAATCGATTGCTATGACGAGGCGATCACCCGGCCGGGCGTCGAAGCTGGTAAGCAAATGTTTCCCCGCCCGTCCCAATACCGAAGCGCCGAGATAAGCAGGAGCATCCGTCGAAATTCGAGTCGTGTGACCGCCCACGATCGGGACCCCGTACGCCTCTGATGCCGCACGCATACCTTGCCAGATGGCGTCGCATGCCGGACCCTCAGACGCCCAGAGCGTATTCGTGATCGCTATGGGCCGTCCACCCATGGCCGCTACGTCGCTGAGATTCACCATCACCGCCGAATAGCCGGCGAACCATGGATCTTCGGCCACGAACGATTCGAGCATGCCCTCCGAGGCGAAAAGCAAATAACCACCGCTCGCGGTATCCTCTATCGCCGCGCAGTCGTCGCCTAGGCGAGAGCTCCCGCAAACGCTTTCCGCTTGAGTATAAGCGTTATGAATACAGGCCTTTTCCAATACAGACGCATGCCGAGCAAGCCTTGTGGCAAGCTCGCATAAGTCGATGGGCGCCGTGGGCATCTGTGTCATGCGACACTCGCGGCTGGCTGATAGTAGTCGAGATCCGCCCGCATCTTTACATGGGGCAGACCAAAGAGTTCTATCTCTTCCAACGGCTGCCAATGCAAGCGTTCGAAGAAACGGGCGTTTTGCTTCTGAACAGTCGCCAAAAACTCATGACATCCGATCGCATTGGCAGTGGATACCGCCTTGTAGATCAGCCCTGCCCCGATCGCTCCAAGTCCTGCGTTGCACGGCTGCTGATTGCGAACCACCGCTGCCGTACTGAATCGGCGAATACGACGATACTCGGGAGCGACTCCGAGTCGACTTCCATACCAGACGCCGGGCTGGCGCTCGTCGATTCGAACCACACCCATGACGTCATCCTCCATTCCGGCGATGATCGGCTTGCAGACGATTGGGATCATGTTCTCGTCAATCGCATCGCGATCGTCGTCCTGAAACACGCCCTGTTCATGGCAGAAGATACGGCGGCGCAAAGCGTGAAAACCGGCGAGGTCTTCCCTGCTCTGGGCAAGCTTGAATACAAAGTCCTGAGGCTGAAATGCTCTGAATCGTTCGATTAGCATGGATGGCGATCTGGGTTCGGATTCTTCAAGCAGTTTCAGCGCCGATTGCCTCGGCTTTCATTCGTTGCAGAGCAGGCCAAGGTTCCACCCCATTTCTTCGCTTCACAATCGCCTGAGCGATGTGCGTAGCGTCCTCCGCGATCCCAGCGAATCGGGACGATCCCCACGTGTGTAGCCACGGCAAGCCTAGGAAAAATAGCCCCGGCGCCTCTGTGACGCCACGCTTGTGCTCAGGCAATCCGCGCCGATCGAAAATGTCGATTTCGATAAAGGAAAAGTCGGGCTTGAAGCCGAGACACCAAATCACGCAGGAAATATCGGCGGTTTCGAAATCGAGCTCGGTTTCCTCTGGCGACGGCGGGGTCCAACAGGGAACATAGGGTGGCTCCTCGGGAGCATCGATTCCCTTGGCCGCGATGTAGTCGTCGATGCGCTGACAAATGCCCAAGTAGGAGCGATCCGCTTTGTCCAGCTTCTCCTTCACGTCAGGGCGCGAGCGGAATCCCTTCTCCGTGACCTCCTCGAGGTAGCCGTAGAGCTTCATGCCATCGAGGGCGAAACGGCGCAGGTCGATCTCGCGCCCGCCGTCTCGTCCTGTGAGGTAGTGGTTGGTTCCGCCACGGGCCTTTTCCGGATCGGGATGTTCGTCGTAGCAGGTCTCGTAATAGCCCATCTCCTCGAGCCAAGCGACCGCATCCTTGCCACGATACTTGCGCGGCGAGCGCGGAGCGTTTCCCAGATAGAGATGAACCTGACGACCGGCGAGCTGCAGGTCCTCCGCTATCTGACAACCGGACTGGCCATTGCCCACGATCGCCACCGCTCCTTGGGGAATTTGCTCGGGATTGCGGTACTCGGTGGCGAAAATCTGCTGGATGCGGGACGGGATCCGATCGAATCCCTCAGGGCGCATAGGGATGTGGAAGGATCCGATGGCGCTGACCACGTTCTGGCAAATCCAAGTCCCGATGCTTGTCTCCACTTCGTAGCCAAGGTCCGACTCACGGACCGAGAGAACCGTCACGCCTTCATGGATTGGAGCCGTCACCTTCTGCGCGAAGCGTTCGACATAGTCGACGATTTCGTCCTTGAGCATGAAGCCGTCCGGGTCGTCGCCATCGTAGGGATGCTCCGGCAAGCGGCATTGAAAATTGGGCGTGACCAGACAAAAGCTGTCCCAACGCTCCTCTCGCCAGCTATGGGCGACCCGGTTCTTTTCGAAAATAACCTGATCGGTCACGCCGTATTTGCTGAGTTGATACGATACGCTGAGCCCAGCTTGGCCTCCGCCGATGATTACGACTTCGACGCGTTTGTATTCGTTTTTCATTGGTATCTATATGTTGGTGATCTTTAGAAGCGCGTCGCGTTCGAGAGCCGAGCTCCAGCGTTCGATATTTGCGAGCGATGTAGTGGCTCCGCTACACGCGAAACCATACTTAGCCTCCACTCGAGCGGAGGCCTCGTTGAGAGCGATCTTCGCTTTGGATACGAATTCTTCGACAGTGAGAGTCTCGTCGCGCCTAAAGTACTCGCGAACGACGGACGAGGGAGAGTAGCAGTCGCGCACGGATCCATCCGGCAGCTTCACGGAAAAGGGTGTTTCTGGCATGGTGCTGGATCTCGTTTTTAGGCCGCCGAGCAGCCGCTGGACTGAGGGTTCTCGAAGCTAGAAAGCGAAGAGCAGGCGCCGCATTTGGCGCAGCCGGCTTTTTGCTTGTCGGAGGTCATGCTCGCCTGCGCCAGCATTTCGCCGATCGGAGATAGGACCGAGCGCATGAACTCCGAACTTGGAGCCGATCGATTCTCGAGCTGGGTCCCGGTGACCGGCACGAAGGGCACCACGAAGGGATAGACGCCGATCTCGATCAGTTGCCGCGATGCGTCGATAAGTCCTTCTCGGGAGTCGCCCAGTCCCGCGAGCAGATAGGTGCTGACCTGACCGCGACCAAACACTGCTACCGCCGCTCGAAAGGCTTTCAAATAAAACTCGACTGGCACCTCCGCCTTTCCAGGCATGATCTCAGCCCGCACGTTCTCGTCCCAAGCTTCCAAGTGCATGCCCAGCGTATCCACTCCAGCGTCCTTGAGACGATGAAACCAAGCGAAGTCGTCGGGCGGCTCGCACTGCGCTTGAATGGGTAACCCAGTCGCGTCCTTGATAGCCTGGGCAGTTTCGGCTAAAACCGCCGCACCCCGATCGCTGGTGACCGGCGTGCCGGTAGTCATGACGACTTGCTTAATCCCATCGAAGCGTTGAGCAGCGGCTGCCACTTCCGCTAGCTGGGCAGGGCTTTTGCGCGGTATGGTGCGGCCCGCCTTGAGCGATTCGCCAATGGCGCAAAACTGGCACTTGGTACGCTTGTCTCCGTAGCGTATGCAGGTTTGCAATACAGTGGTGGCCAGCACGTCCTTCGAGTGCAGGGTCGCGATCTTCCAGTACGGCACGCCTTCGTCGGTGGTGAAGCTGTAGAATTTTGGCTGAGGCGGGTAGCTGACGAAGGCAATTCGCTCGCCTTGATGCAGGAGCTCGACGCGGCCATCGGACAGCGTTCTGCCGACAGCGAAAGGCGACGAAGCGGCGGCATGGGTATGGACTGGCACCATGATGGTGGTCCCCAGCACAGTCATCGCCTTGTGGTCAGTCGGTCCCGCACCGCCGACTCGCGACGAAGCGCCTTCGTCCGTCGTCAAACGAACGCCGTGGGACTGCAATTCCGACAACAGGAAACTCTTCTGCTCGAAGATTCCTTCGCTATACGGGCTGGTATTCGGATACGCTTTCATTGTTTTCGATGGGTTCGATGTCGCGTTCGTTCAAGGAAGTGATCGCGGGTTGCGGCGCCTTGTTGACTGAGAGCGAAAACAGGTCCGGACGGGAGTAATGGCCCACCGAATCAAGCATGCGCTTGCGCTTGGTGATCTGCTCGAAATCGAGATCGGCAATGGCGATGCCCTCTCCTTCGGTGATCGGTTCGCAAAGATGCGAACCGTCCGGTCCGATGATAGCCGAATAGCAGCCACCGCTGAGGGCCTTCTGCATCTTCGGATCGTCCGTGAGGGCGGCGCGCTGTTCGTCGCTCAGCCAGCCTGTCGAGTTGACCACGAAACAGCCCGCCTCCAGAGCGTGGTGCCGGATGGTTACCTCGATCTGGTCGGCGAAGATCTGCCCCACCATCGACCCGGGAAACTGCGAGCAATGGATCTGCTCACCATCGGCCATCAACGTGTAGCGAGCCAGCGGATTGTAGTGCTCCCAGCAAGCCAATGCGCCGATCTTTCCAACGGCGGTATCCACAACCTTGAGACCGGATCCGTCGCCGCGACCCCAGATCATGCGCTCGTGGAAGGTGGGGGTGATCTTGCGGCGCTTCAATTTGATCGCGCCGTCGGTGTCGAAGATCAGTTGCGTATTATAAAGCGACCCTCCGTCGCGTTCGTTGACTCCCACACAGAGAACCATGTCAAAATCGATGGCGACGCGCGACAGGGTTTCCGTCGTTGGCCCCGGAATCAAGACCGCTTCCTCGTAGAGCGAAAGGTGCGCCCGTCCTGTGGATACAGGCGGCTCTACGAATGAGAAGTAAGGATAATAGGGCACAAAGGTCTCGGGAAAGACAGCGAGCCGCGCGCCTTCCTTCGCCGCGTCGGACACGGCGTCGCACATGCGGCTGACGGTTGCGGCCCCGCTTTTCAGGTCGGGCGCTAGTTGGATGGCGGCGGCTCGGATCATATCGTGTATTCGTTTGAGAGTTACACTGTCCAGGAATCCATGATCACCGCGTTCGCCTTCTTGTGCAGCAGAATGCAGTCGAGCACGTCGAGCGGATTGATCGGGATGATGCCGGGAATGAACGCCTTTTCGGTCTGGCCGTAGAGAGCTTGGGTCGAGAAGCGGCAGGCGTAGACTTTGCCGCCCTCTTCCATGAACTTGCTCAAACGTTCGTTGACGAAAAGATGCCCCGGAAACGCTTCGTCACCCAAGGTCGGAAAGCCACGCTGGAAGCCCATGGTGACCCCGGGGCCGTAGAGGAGGATGGACGTCTCGTAGCCCTTACGCAGAAGACGGGTCGCGGAAAGCGTATTGACGATGCTGATCGAGCCTTCGAAGGCGACAGTGTGAAAGGTCACCAAGGCCTTCTCGCCTGACTCCGCTTTGACGTCCTCGAAAACTTTCTCTTCGTAGTCGACGAGGAAGTCCCCGTCCTTGTGCATCGGTTTATCTACTTTTGGCATGATGTGATGGATTAGTATTGAGTTTCTATTTCAGGATCTCGACCGCCATCGGGCGTCTTGACGTTTCGGATTTCAGCACCGGTGGCGCCATCAGATAGCGTTCGATCAAAGATGAGCGGGGTTATGCGCGCACATCGTTGCGCACGATTCCTGCTGTCACTTTTGAAGCATGAACACGCCAATCACCATGGCCGAGGTCGCCCGAGAGATCGGCGTCTCCACTTCCACTGTATCGCGAGCCCTGCGCAACGATCCGCGCATCAGCGTCGAAAGGCGCGAACGCATCAAAGACGTGGCCCAAGCCCTTGGCTACCGCCCAAATCCGCTGGTAAGCGCCTTGATGAGCAGCCGGAAATCCCATTTCGACAAAGCCGCAACGAACACCATCGCCCTCGTCACCGACTACGGAGGCTCCACGCACTGGCGGGTCAAAGACGTTTGTCGATGGGAGTTCGAAGGCATAACGAAACGCTCAGAGGAGTTGGGCTATCGAATCGAGGAATTCGCCCTCCCAGAATACAAAGGCGATGCCGAAAAGCTGTCGGAAGTGATCTTCAACCGTGGCATCCGCGGCGTCATTCTTGGTTTCACCCGGGAGCGCCAGAAGAAGAACATGATAGAGACCGAACGTTTCGCGGTGGCCGGCTTGAGCGCCTATTTCAGAAAGGCAGATGTCGACCGAACGAATTTCCACGGTCTGTACAACGTGCGCCTCGCTCTGGAGGAAATGCGCAAGCTCGGCTACCGAAGAACGGGGCTGGTGGTACCAGAATTCAACAACCGCATTTCCGGCGGCCAATGGACTGCCGGCGCCTTGGACTGGCAGCGCGCCCTGCCGATATCCGACCGTTGCGCCCCCTTCGCCCCGACCGTCGAGGATTCCGAAGCAGCGTTCCGCCGTTGGATGGAACAAGAGCAGCCAGACTCTCTGCTCGTCTACAAACTCCCCGTATCCACCTGGCTTTCGAAGCTCGGACTGAGAGCGCCTATCGATATCGGCATCGCCTACCTTTTTCGCACGCAGGAAGAAATGGATTCCGCAGCGGGGATCGATGGAAACCTGCAGCAAGTGGGAGCTGCGGCCGTGGATCTCGTTGTGGGCAGTATGAATACCAACCAAGCAGGCCTTCCCTCCACCCCGAAGGAAGTGTTGATAAAAGGAACCTGGCGACACGGCAAAACTCTGAAACCCAAAGTCTAGGAAGGTTTGTACCCGTCTGGGACGTGACAGCGCTATCCCTAGTTTTAGCGATAGACAGGCAGCGAGTAAACTTTTATTCTATTGTTCACACCCCAGCGCTGCTCGTTCACTTTAGATTGCTCGCATCCTACCTGTTTCCAATTTTCGGATACAGGAATAACCGAGCGCGGCGTTCCGCCTGGCGGCTAATCAAATCCTATTCTTCAAGGTCCTCCCGCCATTTAGCGAACGAGGCGAATTCAGATCCTCGCCAAGAGAGCTCCAATCGCCTCGAGCAAGGGCTGGCCTATCGACGCCCCTCCTACTCAAATGAAAAAGATAACTTCACTCACAAAAACCGCAGGCGTCGCCTTGGCTCTGGCAGTTAGCGCCAACACCGCCCACGCCCAAAAGTTCGAAGGACTCGCTCCCACGCCCCCGATGGGCTGGAATAGCTGGAACACCTTCGAGGTCGATATCAACGAAGATCTCTTCAAGGAGATGGTGGACCTGATCGTAGACTCGGGCATGAAAGACGCTGGCTACGAGTATGTGGTTGTCGACGACGGATGGGAGGCGATGGAGCGCGACGCGCACGGAAACCTGGTTCCCGATCCTGAAAAGTTTCCCAGCGGCATGAAGGCCCTCGCGGACTACGTTCACTCGAAAGGCTTGAAGTTCGGCATCCACAACTGCGCCGGAACCAAGACCTGCAACGGGCTGCCCGGCGGTCGCGGTCACGAGTTTCAAGACGCACGACTCTACGCGAGCTGGGGGGTCGATTATTTGAAGTACGATTGGTGCTCCCATGGCACCGCAGACGCCAAGGAAACGTATTCAACAATGCGCGACGCCCTGTATGCCGCAGGAAGACCGGTCGTCTACAGCCTATGCGAATGGGGCAACAACGAACCTTGGAAATGGGCCGAAGACGTGGGTCACCTCTGGAGAACCACGGGCGACGTCACCGATTGCTACACCTGCCAAGGCGAATACGATCTGGGATGGAAATTCATCATGGATCTGCAAGTCGGTCTGGAAAAGTACGCCGGACCGGACCACTGGAACGATCCGGACATGCTGGAAGTCGGAAACCCTGGCCTCACCTTCACTGAATCACGCTCACACTTCTCGATCTGGTGCATGCTCGCCGCTCCCCTGATGGCAGGCAACGATCTGCGGGTAATGTCTCCGGAAATACTCGATATCCTCACGAATCGCGAAGCGATCGCGGTCGACCAGGATCCGCTCGGGAAACAGGGCTATCTTTTCATGGATCACCCGACCAAGAACATCTGGGTCAAGGAACTCTCGGATGGCGACTACGCGATTTGCTTTTTGAATACAGGCGACAAGCCCTACACCCAGCGTGTCAACTGGAAACATTACGCCTTCCTCGATTTGGAAACTGGCTACGACGTCTACGACATCTGGGCCGACGAGGTCATCGGAGCGACCGACGAAAATTACGAGTGGGAGATCGCCCCACGCGACGTTCGCTTCCTTCGACTCCGCAAGCGTTAGCAAGCCACGGCCTCAACGCATTCAGATGACAACAAACGCCCTCCTTCGTCCAAAGTGAGGGCGTTTTCATTTCGGAAGGTCCAACCTAAAATCCTACCCTACAAACAAGACGCCAACGGCGCCAAACGAGCAACGGGGCCGATTTGACATTCCTTCATTACCAACGATTGTTTCAATGGCTCCGTTGGTTAATTTTCATCGGACACTTTCGCTGGATTCGTTTCTTCCGCCTCCCCCATTTGCACTGCCCCATGAGCTTTCCGCGTGTAGAAAAAATCTGTCCTGTACGTCAAAGCCTATTGGCAATCGGATCGGCCCTGGCCTGCCTCCTCTTCTCTCAAACGGCATGGGCTATCGATCCGGCAAGGGAAATCCACCAGTACAATTGCCAGACCTGGACTCGCCAAAATGGCTTGCCCGCCAACGGCATCAACGCCGTCACCCAGACCATCGACGGCTATCTGTGGCTCGGCACCCAAAGCGGACTGGTACGATTCGACGGGGTACGATTCGCGTCGATCGACCTGCCCGACGAGGCCCGGTTTCCGAGCCGACTCGTTTCCAGCCTAGACAGCTCTCGGACCGGTGGCCTCTGGTTTGGACTTACCGATGGAGGGTTCGGCTATCGCGACGCGAAAGGCGAGTTTTTCAGGCCGGACAGTTCCATCTGGCCTAATCCGCACCTCGATGTAGCCTCAATATGTGAATTGAACGACGGATCACTCTGGGTGGGCACGTCTTATGGCCTTATCAAACATGCTAGAGAGAATCCCGGCGCCGATATTTTCGACAATCAATTGCACAATGTACGATGGGTTCGCGAAGATGCCCAGAAACGCATCTGGCTAATGACGGTCAACGAGGGGCTGCACTACTGGCAGGACGGCGAGTTGAACCCATTTCCAGACACTTGGCTAACTGAGCACCTGCATAGTGCGGCTGTAGTGGATCATCAAGGACGGGTTTGGGTCGGTGGCACACAAGGGCTACGTTGCTACGATGCCGGTTTTCAACGACTGGAAATTCCCCCGTTCACGCACGATCTGCGATTCCTATTCGTGGATCGAAACGGTGTGCTTTGGATCGGCACCACGACCCAGGGCTTGGCATGCTACAAGAATGGCGTATTCAGTTTTCTCAGACAGGACGACGGGCTAGCGAACAATTTCGTCACCAGCATCTTCGAGGATCGCGAAGGCAGCCTTTGGGTCGGCACCCGCGAAGGCCTGAACCAACTCTCCGATGTCAAATTCCCTATCTACTCCGAGGCCCAAGGGGTGCTCGGCGGATTGTGCCACGGCGTCAGCGCCGCAGCAAACGGAGGGCTTTGGATCAGCACCAGTCGTGGGCTCACCCATTTTGATGGTCGCAATGCTACGAACTACACCGAAGCGGATGGGCTGTTCAACAACTACACAAAACGAACTTTCGAGGCTAGAAACGGCGATGTGTACTTGATCAACGGCAGGCAAGGCATCGACATCCTATCGGAAGGCGTGGTAGTCGCGAATCTTCAAAGCGACAGCTGGCCGACAGCCTTTGCGGAGGACAGTCAGGGCGTAATCGTGTCAGTGGCTGGCACATTGAGAAGGGTCAGCCGCGAGGGGTTCGCTCCCTACGAAATCGACGGCCAAGCTCCCCTGCAAATTCCGTGGATACGCGATCTGCTGACCAGCCGAGACGGCGCCCTCTGGGTCGCGTCCGTCGATGGAATCCTACGCATCAAAGACGGAACCGTAAGGAAATGGACCACTGAAGACGGCTTGGTAAACCACGATGCGTATTCACTATGTGAGGACAACCAGGGTATTATTTGGGCGGGGCTCAGGACTGGCATCGGGCGCATCAAGGACGACCGAATAAAAATCATAAGCCGAAGCGACGGTTTGCTCGATGATACCGTCTATGCCATTGTGCCGGACGATCTTGGCAGTCTCTGGTTCAACTCCAGCCAGGGAATCTTTCGGGTCAGCCTGAAGCAGTTGAATGATTTCGCCGACGGAAAACGCGGGCAGGTGACGTCGGAGGCCTTCAATGCGCAGAACATGATCAAGACCATCGACACGGCTGAAGTGGAGTTCATGGGCTGCAAGACCGCCGATGGCAGGATCTGGTTTCCTACCCCGCTAGGCGCCGTGGCCATCGACCCAGCGAACATTCCAGTCAACCAAGTCGCGCCGCCGGTTCATATCGAACGCGTTCGAGCCAACTCACGGGAGCTCGCGGTCCGCGAAGCTCAAAAGGTGCCGCCGGGCCCGGGCGAGTTAGAGTTCCATTTCACCGCCCCCAGTTTCGTCGCACCGGAAAAAACACGCTTCCGTTACCAGCTGGAGGGTTACGACCCGGACTGGGTGGAAACCGAAAATCGGCGCCAAGCGTTCTATACCAACCTCAAGCCAGGTCGCTATAACTTTCGCGTCACCGCCGCGAACGCTGACGGCGTCTGGAACTCCCAGGCCACGGTTCTTGGAGTCGTATTGCAACCACACTTCTATCAAGCCACTTGGTTCTTTATTCTGAGCAGTTGTGTAGGGCTGGGCGGACTCGTAGGGGCCTATCGTTGGCGGGTTAGCGTACTGCATCGCCGGGAGCAGGAACTGCAAGAGAACAGGATATTGCTTGAAAACGAAGTCCGGCATCGAACGGCCGAGCTCGAAAGCGCCAACCGCGAACTGGAAGCCTTCAGTTATTCCGTCTCACACGACCTTAGGGCTCCATTGCGACATGTCGATGGCTATGTCGACCTTTTGGTTTCTCGATGCCGCGATGGACTGAGCGAGAAGTGTCAACACTATTTGGATACAATAGCCAGCTCCGTAAACAGGATGGGTATCCTGATCGACGATCTGCTTCATTTCTCCCGCACTGGGCGCATCGAAATAAAGCTAAGAAACCTTGATATGAACAAGGCTCTGCAGCTCGCGCTCGACGAGCTCGCAGAGAGCTGCGAGGGCCGCTCCATCAAATGGGTCATAGGAACGCTCCCTCCCGTCGAAGGAGATCTTTCTTTGATCCGTCAGGTCTGGGTGAATCTTTTGGGCAACGCCATAAAGTACACTAGAAATAAACAGAATGCCCGGATAGAAGTGAGTTCCAGAATGGAGGATGGCAAAATCGTATTCACAGTTTCTGACAATGGAGCGGGCTTCGACATGCGCTACGCGGATCGACTATTCGGAGTGTTTCAGCGCATGCACTCCGAGGACGAGTTCGAAGGAACCGGCATCGGGTTGGCATTGGTTCACCGCATCGTCACCCGCCACGGCGGCCGGGTCTGGGCGGAATCGGAAGTAGGCAAAGGCGCGACTTTCCATTTCACGCTACCTCGAGCCCGATAAACAAGGCCCTCGCACCTCTAGAGGTGTACGGAAACGCCCTATCAGCCGCACCCAGCTACATTCGCAGTTCTGCGTTTGCTTGTCACGCCTCCGGCTGTTTCGGCATGGGCGCAAAAAGCGCTACGGCTTGGCTACGGGAATGAACGTGAAGCTTTTCATAAATCCGCCGAACATGCGTATTCACGGTTTGATAGCTTATGCCTAAGTCTGCCGCAATCTCCTTGTAGAGATGTCCTTGAGCAAGAAGCCGAAGCACTTCGGTCTCACGTTTCGAAAGGTCATCGGATGGGTTCCTAACGGGTGCAGTGCGATTGAGAGACTCGACCACCTTCCGAGCAATGCTACTGGTCATTGGCGAGCCGCCCGCGTACACCTCGCACACCGCTGACAACAGAGCTTTCCGATCGGTGGACTTTAGCAAGTATCCAGTCGCTCCCGATGACAGCGCATCGAATACATATTCGGAGTCCTCGTAGGCTGTTAACATGACAAACTGAGTCTGCGGCAGGCGCTCCTTCAGCCTTTTGACAAATTCGATTCCACTCAAGCCGGGCAGGTTAATGTCTACCAACGCGACGTCCGGAACGATCCTATCGATGCGAGACATGGCGCTTTCCGCGTCCGCGTAGCTTCCCACACAGGCAAATCCTGGAGCCTCATCAATCCATTCAGTTAGCAGCTCGAGAAGCTTCTTGTCGTCATCGATCACGGCAACGGTGACGATCGAGTTTTTCGATGAAAGAATGTTGTCGTTGGTCATGCTCGAATGGAGTGCGACGTTGAGACAAAGCGTGCGCCAAGCCGGCGAACCCTCAGCTGACATTTGCCCGGCGCGCTTTTGCCCCAAAGCGACGCCAACATAGATTGACTCTAAGGGCACGGCAAGCGCCCGAAGACGAGTTTTCGTGGATTCGCAACTGCTAAACCGAAATTTTACCACTCGGAAAGGCAGGCCGCAAGCGTCGACCTCAATGCGCCTTCCGCAGGCCCATTCCACGATAAACCTCTTGGCCTTGCAAATCGACGAATAGAGTGAAAAATTGCGATCGCGTAGGTCGTTTGCGCCCATGGACTTCTCCGAATCTTCCTCGTAACCCCTGACATCCCCAGCCCTATCGTTTCATGAACCAACTTGGAAAAATACTATTGGTCGAGGACGACTCTAGAGATGTCGAGCTCACCTTGATGGCCCTTGAGAAATACAAGCTCTCAAACAAGATCGTGGTGACTCGAGACGGAGTGGAAGCCTTGGACTACCTATACAAAAGGGGAAAGTTCGAAAACACATCAAACGATCTTCCTGTGGTGATCCTTCTTGATCTGAAGATGCCCAGAATGAACGGAATAGAGGTCATCCGAACTTTGAAATCAGACGAGCGAATGAGGATCATCCCCATCGTCGTGCTCACTTCTTCGCAAGAGGATTTGGACCTCAAAGAATGCTATAGACTTGGAGTGAACGCGTATGTCGTAAAGCCCGTCCGCTTCAGTGAATTTGTTGAAGCTGTAGAAAACATAGGCGTGTTCTGGGCATTGCTAAACGAGCTACCGAAAGTCGACTCCTGAAGGAAACGCCATGATCCAAGATCAAATCAAAATCCTCCACCTGGAGGACGATCATAGAGACGCGGATCTGATTGAAGCGCGCTTGGAGACGGCGGACATCGACCTCCGCATTCAGCATGTGCAAAAACGCCAGGACTACGAGGGAGCCTTGAAGGCGGGGCACTACGATCTTATCCTAGCCGACTACAAACTTCCCGCCTACGACGGGATCTCAGCCCTGCTCCATAGAAACGAAAACCATCCCGAAATTCCCTTCATCTTCGTATCGGGAACGATCGGCGAGAAAGCGGCGATCGAAGGACTGACCCAAGGAGCTACCGACTACATTCTCAAGCAGGACATGACCCGGCTCCCTTCCGCGATTAGTCGCGCCATCAGCGAGGCTAAGATCGAACGCGAACGCAGGGAGGCCGTGGAATCGCTTCGGGAATCCGAGACCAAGAAAACGCTCTTGAACACGATAGCGTCCATGTACCTATCCGCATCGGAGGGACTTATCACCGCGGACATCCTCAACTTCCTGGTTGGGTTGTTCGATAGCGAATCAGGTTCCTGTGGTTACTTTCTGGAGGATGGCGAGCTTGTCGTTCCGGATTTGGGCAAAAGCATTTGGAAGCCGTTACGGGCAGAATCCGGCGATACCAAGATCGCTAAGGAGCATTGGGAGAAAAGCATTTTGCATCCTCCCATCAGCGAGTGCCAGACCACTATTTTTCAGGCTCCTTGCGGGCTCCCGGGAGACGCTGCCGAATGCGAACATATGGTGTTCGCTCCCGTAGTAGACAGCGGCAAAACCATTGCCTTCCTGCTGCTGGGAAGAAGCCGCTCCCCTTATTCCAAGGAGGAGATCGCCCTTCTTGAGGAAATCGTCCGATTCATCTCGCCAGTCCTGAACGCAAGACTGGAGCGAGACAGGTACGACCGGCTTCGTCATCAAACAGAGATGAAGCTCATTTCCGCCAAAGAGAAGGCGGAGGAAAACGACCGGCTGAAAACCGCCTTCCTCCAAAACATATCCCACGAGATTCGCACACCGATGAATGCGATCTATGGATTTTCCACCCTTTTAGAAGATCCAACGCTTACCCTCGAAGAACAGAAAGGATTTATCGAAATAATCCGATCGAGCAGCACCCAACTGCTTTCGATCGTAACCGATATCTTGACCATTGCATCCATCGAAACCCATCAGCTGGATTCAAGCTTTGACACAGTATCCATAAAATGTATACTAGCTGAACTTTACACGATATTCCAACCGCAAGCGACCGAGCGCGGCATACGTCTTGTCGCTCCGCAAGCGACTACGGACGAAGATATCAATATCGAAAGCGATCGCTCAAAGCTCGTCCAAATCCTCAGCAATCTACTTTCAAACGCATTGAAATTTACCCATGAGGGATCTGTCGCATTCGGATATTCGATACAAAAGGACAGCGAGCCAAACTATCTCGAGTTCTTCGTCAGAGACACTGGCATCGGTATCGATCCCGATGCTCAGGAGGTCATTTTCAATCGCTTTCATCAGGCGGCCAAGAGCACGCACGAAGTCTATGGGGGGATGGGCCTGGGACTCTCAATATCCAAGGGCCTGGTGGAGTTGCTGGGCGGCAGCATTCGTGTCCAATCTCAGCCCGGCAAGGGTTCGACCTTTTTCGTCACCTTGCCCATTCCTTCGAAAGAACAAGCCGATACTCGAAGCCGATCCGAGGTAGAGACCAAGACTTCTACAAACAGAATTCGTAGAAAGGCCCTCATCGTCGAGGACGACAAAAATAGCTACGTCTATCTGGAGAGAGTGCTTCGAGATTTGGGCTACCAGACCGTGGGGGCCAAAAACGGGAGCGATGCCGTCTCTGCATGTCGAAACGACAACGATATAGAGCTTGTTCTGATGGATTTGAAGATTCCTATCCTAGACGGCTACGAAGCGGCAAAAGCGATAAAGAAGATCCGCCCAAGTCTTCGCATCATCGCTCAAACCGCCTATGTTCAGGATCGAGACAAACTACGCGATACCGAGGCATTCGACGACTACATCGCCAAGCCGATGAACAAAGAGCAGATCGAAGAACGGCTTAAACGATGAGCCGGTTCCGCTTGAAGTAAACGCCTCCATTCCCTCTGTCTCCCACGGAAGCGGTGAGGTTCTCGCCCCTGCCACTCGCCGGGGAACCCAGCGCCCCAAACGCATCGTTTGCGTTCATCGAGTCGCGAAACCGGGCCACTCGCGACCTGACAGGGCGGACCTGCATCGCAGATCGGGCAGCCGAACTGCCCCAACCCCCATGGCAGATCGACCTCAGAGCGATGATCGTCAGGCGGTTTGTCGCGAGAATTCGGTAATTGTCACCCATTTATTCATCACTCGACGAGAATCGACGTTCCTAGCTCACCACCCCACAAAGCTATGAATAAAATCTCGATTCTAAAACTTCTCTTCAGCGTATCGCTCCTGAGCTGTGCGCTTTCCCAGCAAAACCTCTTCTCGGCTGACTCACCCGACTCCACTGAAGCGAAACGCTCATTGCTGCTGGGCAACGAACGCTTTGTTTCCGAAGAGTCTATTCATCCCAATTTGCAAATGGATCACCGAGCGAGCCTCGCAGCCGGACAGACTCCATTTGCCACTGTCATCGCTTGTTCGGACTCGCGCGTTTCCCCGGAACTGATTTTCGACCAAGGGCTTGGCGACCTCTTTGTCATTCGCGTCGCAGGAAACGTGGCAGACGTAGATGAAGTAGGATCGATTGAATACGGTATTGGCCATCTGAATACTCCCCTGCTCGTCGTCCTTGGTCACACTCACTGCGGCGCAGTGACAGCCGTCGCCCAGTCGCATGAGGTCCATGGTTCCATCCCGCAGCTCGTCGACAACATCAGCCCGGCGGTTGCTCGGGCTAGAGCGAAAGCCACCAAAGCATCGCAAGCGGACTTGGTGGCTCATGCTGTAGTCGAGAATGTATGGGTCTCGATAGAGGACCTGCTGGACCGTAGCGAAGTCGCACGCTCTTTGCTCCAGGCAGGCTCGCTGCGCGTGGTCGGCGCCGTCTACGATATCGAAACGGGACAGGTCGACTGGCTTGGCGAGCATCCCAAACAATCGGAATTGGTGGCACGAGCGGTCTCCTCAGAACGCCAGGACATCCACGAGCAAGAGTACAGCGACCAACACGAAGCCCTGGATCTGGATTTTCTCGAGATGAAGCCGGTAGAAACGAATACGCTGCACTGGGTCCTCGTCGGTCTCGGTGGACTCCTACTGGGCGGAGCGAGCATATTCTACGCGTGCAAGGCCCTGCTTCCCAAATGGCGAGTCGGACATCGGCTCGGGGCTGGTTTTTCCGGAATGGTCGCTCTGGTACTGCTCGCTGGCGGGATCGGTTTCGAGGGAATGCTGACCGCCTACCGAGATTTTGAAGCATACAGATCCGACAGCCGTCGAACCATTCTCCTTTCCGAAATCGACATCGCGTTTCTTGAAGCCGAAATCGCAGCCAACGACTTCGCTAGCGACGGCTCCAATAGATCCAGAGACATTCTGGCGGAAGAGCTGCAATCGCTACGCCAGATCTGCGAAAAAATCCCAGTTCACTTTGACGACAAGCAGCATCTAGCGACCCTGAAAGAAGTGACCGATAGCCTGGCCCTCTACGATAAGCTGTTTTCGGAGATCGGAGACGAGACCGCCAGCGCGAAAAGAAAGACCGTGCTGGCAAACATGGACGCCTTGGCGGGTCAAGTTGAGGGCTCTCTCATTGAGCTCACCAACAAAATCGTAAAACGCCAGACGGATGCCGAACCCGTAATTCTGTCCGACCTGCTCGACTCCAAAACGCTCGTGGCAATGGTATCTGTCGTTTCGGTTCTGATCGGCCTATTTCTCTCCGTATCGATTTCCAGATCCATCATAAAACCGCTGGGATCCATTTCCGAGGATCTTCAAAACGGGGCCCACCAAACCTCCGTTGTCGCTTCGCAGGTTTCGAGCACCAGCCAAGACTTAGCCCAAGGATCAGCGGAACAGGCCGCTTCGGTCGAAGAGGCTTCGGCAAGCCTCGAAGAGATCGACAGTATCGTCTCGTCGATCTCCGAAAGCCTTCAACAGACCGACGAACTCATGGGAGACGTTCGGCAAGCCGTTGGCGAAGGCGTGAAGCGCATGTCCGACATGTCGCAAGCGATGGACGACATTCAGCACGCGAGCAATGCGGTCGGAAACATCGTGAAGACGATCGACGAAATCGCCTTCCAGACAAACATCCTCGCTCTCAACGCCTCGGTAGAAGCGGCTCGAGCCGGATCAGCGGGGTCTGGATTCGCAGTGGTCGCAGACGAAGTGAGGAATCTCGCGAAACGCTGCGCCGACGCGACACGCAACACGGCGAGCCAGATAGAGAGCACCATCGCAACGACCGTCGTCGGAGTCGAAATCACGAGTGAACTGGGCAAAAGCCTTTCCGAGATCATGGAACGCACCGAAAACATAGCCAAGCGGACCCATGAACAAGCGAGGTCCGTGAGCGAACAACGAAGCGGCGTTCGCCAGCTAAACCTAGCAATGCGACAAATCGACACCGTCGGACAACAAAACGCCTCGATATCGGAGGAATCCGCCGCTGCCGCTGAAGAGCTTAGCAGCCAGTCGGAATTGCTGAACGAGACCGTGATCGAACTGCGAAGATTGGTTTCAGGCGTGAGCTCAAGACCGAAAGCTCAAGTCGGCATCGCGAAGAGAGTCAGGACGAATAGGAGCAGAATCGACCACTCCCAGCCCTTGTCTTTTAACTGATCTTCGCGCTTTGCCTACGCCCGCTTCTCCACGATGCGAAGTCGCCATCCCTAGTTTTAGCGATAGGCGACTGATCGGTATTCGCCTACCCTATCCTGCTCAATCACTTGGACGATCCCTCCTAATTGTCCCCATCATTAGGATACGGGATCGATGGACCGTTGAGATCAGTCAGCCGACCAATCGAAACCCTTCCCCCAAGATCCGCTCCCTACTCAGAAGAACCAATGAAACGCATCCTACCCTTTTCAATTCTGCTCGCCAGCCTCGGCTGCGGCCTATCGGCCCGAGAAATCCAGAGCCCCGACGGCTCTCTCTCCGTCACGCTCGCTCTCGATGAGGGAGCTCCCTACTACGAAGTCCGTCATCAAGGCTCTGTCGCCATCGAGCGCTCGTCTCTCGGGCTCGAAACTAGCATCGGCAGCTTCGCCTCCGGTCTGCGGGAAACAGTTTCGGAAACTCGCCGCATCGACGAACGTTACGAACTGCCCCACGGCAAGATGCGCAGCGTCCACTACAAAGCCAATGAGCTAACGACCCGATTTGCAAACGAGCATGGCGACACCCTCGAGGTCGTCTTCCGCGTGAGCAATGACGACGTCGCCTTTCGCTACGGTCTTGCTAGCGAGGACAAGCGACGGGTCACCATCGAAAGCGAGGCGACCGCCTTCGATTTGCCTGAAACGGCCACCGCTTTCATAACGCACCAAGCAGCTCCAGGAACGGGTTGGATGTCCGTGCAGCCGAGCTACGAGGAGGCGTACATGCTAGATGTGCCCGTGGGGACCCCGTCGCCGACCGGTCTTGGATTCACCTACCCGGCTCTCTTCCGCCTCGGAGACAAGGGCTGGGCTCTGATTTCCGAAACCGGTGTCACTAGCCGCTATTGCGGAACGCGACTGGACGAGCCTTCAGTCGACGGCCGCTACCCGATCGCCTTTCCTCAACCGGGCGAAAACGGTGGGGTCGGCGCGACCACCGTATCGGCTTCGCTGCCTTTCGAAAGCCCATGGCGCACCATCACCATCGGAAAAACCTTGGCGCCCATCGTGGAATCCACCGTAGCCACCGATGTCGTGGAGCCCTTGTACGAAGCGTCGATGGACTACCAGCCCGGCCGCTCCACCTGGAGCTGGCTGCTATGGCAGAACCCTAGCATGAACGAAGCCGACCAGCGGGCCTTTATCGAACTGGCCGATACCATGGATTATGAATACATCCTCATCGACTCTATGTGGGACGTGAATCTCGGGGAAGAGAAGCTGGAAGAGCTGGTTGCTTTCGCCCAGTCCAAGGGCGTCGACGTATTGCTTTGGTATAATTCAAATGGATACTGGAACGACGCCCCGTTTAGCCCGCACAACCGCATGGATACGGCGCCCGTCCGCCAAAACGAGATGGCCTGGCTGCAGTCGATCGGCGTCAAGGGCCTGAAGATCGATTTCTTCGGTGGCGACAAGCAAACCACCATGAAGCTCTACGAAGACCTCTTGACCGACGCCAACCGCTTTGGGCTCTCGCTCAATTTCCACGGCACCACCCTGCCTCGCGGCTGGGAACGTATGTATCCAAATTTCATAACAGCGGAAGCGATCACCGCCTCGGAGAACCTCATTTTCACCCAGGACTTCGCCGACAAGGAAGCCCTCAACAGCACCATCTTCCCCTTCGTCCGCAATCCAGTAGCAGCCATGGACTACGGCCCAGTACTGCTCAACAAACGGTTCTCCCGCGAACACGATCAGGGCAACATCCGCCGCACCACCGACGCCTTTCAGTTGGCCACCGCAGTGCTCTACTTCTCGCCCATTCAACACTTCGGACTTACGCCGAACAACCTCGAAGAGCAGCCAGACTTCGTCATCGACTTCCTGCGTGAAGTCCCAGCCGCTTGGGACGAGGTTCGCTACGTCGATGGCTACCCCGGAGAGTATACCGCTCTCGCTCGCCGTTCCCGCGACCGCTGGTACGTCGCTGCGACCAATGGCAGCCCCAAGCCGCGCGCCGTACGCCTCGAGCTTCCCTGGCTGAAAGGCAAGACGCTGACCATGATTCATGACAAAACCGATGGCCGGGCGGCCAAGAAGGAAGTCAAAGTCGATGCCAAGGGCATCGTCTACGTCGACCTCGGCGTGGGCGGCGGCGTGGTTCTATTTCAATAAACGCTACAACCCGCGATCCTGTACGGGCGCGCCAATGGCCTTCGACGCGTAGGCGCTGAATCGATACGCGTTGAAGGCTTCAGTGCGAGAGAACGATCTCGGAGCGCTTATCGGGCAAGACCGACCTTGAGAATTGTGATGCTGTGGGCGGGCGCGAGATAGCTTGTCGAGCCTTTGGGCAAGGTTCGGACGCTGTACTGCACCACTTCCTTATCCTGCTCCTCAAGCGTATTCACATCGTGGATCGATGATGCGTTGAGTTCATGCGCAGTCCACTCTCCGCGGACTTCGGCGCCTTTCACGCTAAGCTCGATTTCAGCTTGTTCCGTTTCGCTGCGGTTCACGATGGCGATAGAGAGGGTCTCTCCGGCTTCGTCTATCGACGAGGAGACGTCAAGCATCGGCAGGCCATCCGTATCCGGCAGGCCATGACAATCCACATCCGATTTCACGCTCTGGCTACCGCAGAGTTCCCGATACAGGGCCATAGGATAATACACCGTTTGGCAGACCACGTTCGTTTCGTCCGTCATAAGGGGAGCGAGAACGTTGACGGTCTGGGCCCAAGTGGCCATGCCAACCGTGTCGGCGTGCCGCTGAAATAGGTTTAGAAAACAGGCCGTGCCAAGGGCGTGGTTCCAAGTGTAGGTCTGCTCGAGCCCATACGCCCCCGTACCGTTCGGTTCCCAGAAGCCCCATTCATCCAGCGCGATCTTGACCGGACCTTTTCAGCCGGGAAAGCGATACCATTTGCTCAAAGGTTCAGGAGTCGCCGGGGTCAGGGTCTTGATCTGGGCAGCGGTTGTTTTGACCTTTTCCTCCATGCTCGCGACCGAGGCAAAGAGCGAATAAGGCGAATCCCCCTGAGAGCTAGCGTAGAGATGCAGGGAAAGGTAGTCGGCGATAGGATCCAAGCCCTCGAGAATCGTTTGATTCCAATGCTCGTCATGGCCGACCATGATAAACTCGATATTCGGATCCTGCAGCTTCATGAGCTTGGCGTAGTACCACGCTTTTTCCACATAGTCGTTCGGATCTTGCAGCACCCCGGCATCCGGTTCGGCCGCCTCCTCGTTTCCCAAGCCCCAGTACTTCACGTTGTAGGGAGCAGCATGCCCATTCGCTCGCCGGAAGTTAGCGTAGTAGCTGTTGCCGTCCGCATTGCAGTATTCGACCCAGTAGGACGCTTCCTCGGCGGTCCCGGTGGACATGTTCACAGCGAGAAAGGGCTCGGCGCCGATCGAGTCGCTGTAGGCCATGAACTCATCCGTGCCGAAGCGATTGCTGTCCTCCCCACCCCAGATCAAGTTGCGCCGAACCGGCCGCTCATCCTTGGGGCCGATGCCATCTTCCCAGTGGTAGATTTTGGTCACGGTACCACCCGGATAACGAAATAGCGGCGTATTCAGATTTCGGATCTTTTCCAAAACGTCTTTCCGGAAACCATTCCGGTCGCTGAGGGGCGAGTCCTCGTCGTAGATGCCCCCGTAGATAGCCCGCCCGAGATGCTCGATAAACTGTCCGTAGATCAGCGGCGAGATCTCGGCGGTCGCATCGTCGATAGTTACGGTGATTTGAGCGGGGCTGCTCTCGGTCGAGCGGCCAAAGTTACTTGCAGCCACGGAAATGGCTAAGGTAGCGAGCGTCTTCTTCATCGTTTGGGGTGCGAGCGGGGTAATGATTACTAGTTTAGCGAAAATTGACCGCATCTAGCATCTCACTCGAACTATCAAAATCAACTGGTGTTTCGGCACATGCTTGCTCTTAAACGTGGTAAAATTGGAAAGCCGCCTTCGTGCGTCGCAGTCTTCACCTAGAGTTTTACCAGAGAGTCTTGGTAGCAAAAACTCGTGACAGACGGCTTCTGCCGTTTCTGGTAGTCTTCTGAGCTTCGTTGGCCTACCCTTGCCTCCGATACCTCCGCGAGCGCCCCTTCGCGTCATTCCTCTCAAACAATGTCTGAACGATCGCTTTCACGCCTTCTGGCTGTCTTTTTCGGCCTATCGCTCTTCCTCTCCTGCACCGTCTACGCGCAGGAGAATTACACCTGGGACACCGTTCGCATGGGCGGAGGCGGTTTCGTTTCCGGCATCATCACCAGCAAGAGCGAACAGGGACTCCGCTACGCCCGCACCGACGTCGGCGGCGCCTACCGCTGGGATAGCGACGCGGGCGAGGCCGGAGAATGGATCCCCCTGAACTTCGGAGTCTCCGCCGAAGAGCTGGGCTTGCTGGGCATCGAGTCACTGGCCATAGACGAGTCGTCGCCCAACAAGCTCTACCTTCTCGCCGGCACCTCCTATTTCAACAACGGACGCACCGCCATTCTCCGCTCCGACGACTATGGCGCGACCTTCGAGATCGTGGACGTGAGCGCTCAGTTCAAAGTGCATGGCAACGGCATGGGACGGCAGTCTGGAGAGCGTTTGCAGGTCGACCCCAACAACGGCGACGTGCTCTACAGCGGCTCGCGCTGGACCGGGCTTTTCAAGAGCCTTGACGCGGGGAAAACCTGGGCCCGCCTCGACGCCCTCGACGTCACCACCACCCCCAACCAAAACGGCGTCCATCTCGTGGTCATCGACCCGAGCAGTGCCGCCAACGGGGCCAGCCAAACCCTTTTCGTTGGCGTCTCCCGCTTCGGCGAAAACCTCTACCGCAGCGACGACGCTGGAGCCTCCTTTTCGCCCATCGCAGGAGCCCCGACCGATCTCATGCCCCACCGCGCCGCGCTCGCCAGCGACGGAAACCTCTACCTCGCCTACGCGGACGGCCCGGGCCCGCACGGACACTCGAACGCTTCACTAAACCAACCGATGGAGAGCGGCCAAGTCTGGAAGTACGACACCGCCACCGGCGCGTGGACCAACGTCACTCCGGCCAACATGACCCGCGCCTTCGGAGGCATCACCGTCGATCCCGCCGATCCTCAGCGACTCCTGCTCTCGACTATCAACGCCTGGATGGCCCAAGGCTCGGGCTGGGGCGACCAGATTTTCGTCTCCGACGACGGGGGCGCCAGCTGGACCAACGTCATTTCCCGCGGATTCGAAGTCGATCCGGATGGCGTGACCTGGATTCTCGGCAAATCCATTCACTGGGCGGGTTCCATCGAGTTCGATCCCTTCGATTCCAAACGAGCCTGGGTCGTATCGGGCAACGGCATCTTCCGCGCCGACGACATCGACGCCACGCCCACCGTCTGGCATTTCGACGTGAAGGGCTTGGAGGAAACCGTGGCTTTGGATCTCGTCAGCGTGAAGGACGGACCGCTGATCTCGGTCATCGGCGACTACGATGGTTTCGTGCACGACGACCCTTCCCAATACGCGCCACAGCACGCCCCCACTATGGGTACCACTACCGGACTCGCCGTCGCGGCTCTCGATTCCAACTTCGTCGCGCGAGCGGGCAACGCCCTCTACCTCTCCACCGATGGCGCCGCCACGTGGACCGCAGCCCCGACAAGAAAAGGGACCAAAGGTCTTCTCGCCTACTCCGCAGATGGCAGCGTGCTGCTCCACTGCCCCGACGGCTCCTCCACCACCTACCGCACTACCGACGCGGGCCAATCGTGGACCGAGGTGACCGGCCTGCCCGTCTCCAACGCCCGTCCAGTGGCCGACCCTGTCGATGCCAACACGTTCTATGTCTACGGAGGCAGCAGCCTCTACCGCAGCGACGACGGTGGCGTCAGCTTCTCTGCGGTCGGCTCCTTGCCAAATGGCGGTTCCAAACGCTTGACGGTCGTTCCAGGCAAGGAAGGTCACCTCTGGGCAGCTCTCAACGGCCAAGGCCTGCGGCGCTCGACCAATGGAGGATCGACCTTCCAGACCATCTCAGGCGTGACCTACTGCGAAGCAGTCGGCGTCGGCGCCGCGGCTCCGGACGCCAGTTACTTGACGATCTACATCTGGGGCACCGTCGACGGCCAGCGCGGCCTCTATCGCTCGACCGACCAAGGAGCCAGCTGGACTCGCGTGAACGACGACGACCACGAATTCGGCGGCCCCGCCAACGGTCACTTCGTGGTGGGCGACATGAACGTCTACGGCCGGGTTTTCATGAGCACCGCAGGACTGGGCATCGTCTACGGCGAAATCACAGACAGAGATAGCGTGCCTTGGGACGAATGGCTGGAAACCCATTTCACCACGGACGAGCTCCTCGATGAAACGATAGTGGGAGCTACTGCCGATCCCGAAAACGACAAGATCAGCAACCTGTTGGAGTGGACTCTCGGCGCGAATCCAAGGCAAGCCGATCAGATCAGCAAATGGATTTCCACCGATGCGGAAACGAATGCCCTTCGATTCACCCTACGAAGGCAGGCCCAGCTCAAATCCGCCACGCTGGCGATCGAAGTTTCGCAGGATCTGCACACCTGGCAGCCAATCGAAACCGCCTTCGATCTGTCCAAGACTTCGCCTAGCGAGGACAACCTGTATCAGGTCCTCAAATACGATTTGAAAGACTCCCTCTCTTCCCGCCCCCAGTTTCTGCGACTGAAGACTCAGCCAACGCCCTAGTCTGCCTGCCGGCATGGCGCCGTGAGGTCGTCGCAGTCGGGACGACTGATAAAGCTGCGGCGCCTCGTTTCCCCAAAGCCTCCCTTCACGCGCAAGGGCAGGTTTCGTCGTGCAAACAGCTCCAAGCCTCATGGGTTAACCCTCGGGGGACCGTATCGGAGAATCCCCGTCACGAGTTCTAGCGATAGGCCGTTTGGCCGTTTTTAGCTATTATTTCACAACCCAGCCCAAATAGGCGACACGACCCTGCCCCAAAAAAACGATCCTGTCTCGGAATACTTTCACCGATTTGCCGCTAATCGCGGCACCCCTTTTGCCTACGCATGTTGAACCCAAACTATGAATACACGCACATGAAAAAACGCTTACCCCAACCCCATCACCTGCTTCGCCTAGCAATCGGCATGATCTGCGCCCTCCTCGCGGCGCATTCGAGCTTCGCCGAAAAAACGCCC
Organism: Pelagicoccus sp. SDUM812003; assembly: GCF_031127815.1. Lineage (NCBI taxonomy): Bacteria > Pseudomonadati > Verrucomicrobiota > Opitutia > Puniceicoccales > Pelagicoccaceae > Pelagicoccus > Pelagicoccus sp. SDUM812003. The sequence continues at coordinate 473,088 of NZ_JARXHY010000002.1, forward strand.
ATGCAGGAATACGTCGAAGCCATGCAGCCCGGCTGGAACCTGGGCAACTCGCTCGACGCCTCCCCGACGGAAACGTCCTGGGGCAACGCGCCCGCCACGCAAGAGCTCATCGAGCAGGTCGCCGCCCAAGGATTCAAGAGTATCCGCATTCCCGTGACCTGGAACCAGTACGTCGGCCCCGCTCCGGACTACACGATCGATCCCGCTTGGATGGACCGCGTGCAGGAGGTCGTCGATTGGTCGATCGAGGCCGATCTCTACGTGATGCTCAACATGCACCACGACTCCATCTGGATGCGTGACATGCCGGCCGACCACGATGCCGTGCTCGAGCGTTTCAACGCCATCTGGTCGCAGATAGCGCCCCGCTTCCGCGACTACTCGAACAAGCTCCATTTCGAGAGCATCAACGAGCCGGAGTTTCACGATGCCGACGACGCCACGCAAATCGCCCTGCTCGACGAACTGAACATCTCGTTCTTCGACATCGTGCGCGGCACCGGCGGCAACAACGCCACCCGTCCCCTCGTGTTGCCCACACTGCGCACCAACAACAGCCAGCAGTACCTCGATGCGCTCAAGGACACCATCGAGTACCTGGATGACCCCAACCTCATCGCGACCGTGCACGAGTACGGCTACTGGCCGTTCGCCGTGAACATCACCGGGGTGACCAAGTTCGATGGCGCCGCCAAGGATTGGACCATGTCCGGCCTCGAACGCGTAAACGACACCCTAGTGGCCAACGGCATTCCAGTGATCGTAGGCGAAATCGGCCTATTGGACTTCAGCCGCGTCGACGAGGGAGTCCAGCGCGGCCAGGCCCTTCAGTACTTCGAGCACGTGCTCTCCTATCTTCAGTCGACCGGCATGACCTACCAATGGTGGGACGCCGGAGGGTTCTTCAATCGTTCCACTTTCGATTGGATCACTCCCGAGCTCTACGACTACATGCTGGCATGCGCGCAAGGCCGCTCATCGACCGGCGCCACCGATCTCGTATTCGTGGATGGCGAAGCCCCTGCGGATGTCGAAATCCCGCTCAACCTGAACGGCAATAGCTTCGTTTCGATCACCGACAACGGCTCCCCGCTCACCGAGGGCGTCGACTACACGCTCGACGGCGACGTCCTGACGCTCAAGACCAGTTTCCTCGAACAGTATGCATCGGGCGAATACGGAGTGAAGACCGTACTGGAAACAAACTTCAGCTCTGGCCTCCCTTGGAAGCTCTTCGTTCGTAACTTGGGCAAAATGGTCCTCGCTCCGGCCACGACCACGAAGGGTCTCGACCTCGTCATCCCCACCGACTTCGGAGGCGACGTTTTGGAAGCGATGGAAGCCAAGTACGTTGGCGTTGCATGGCCCAACCCAGGACCAGCCGACTGGACGTCTTTCCAGCGCTACAAGGAGAACTACCTCCCCAACTACGCGGGCAAGGCCATGACGATCAAAAACACGTTCTTCCAATCCACCAACAACGACCCGATCGACCTCATCTTCCACATGTGGAGCGGTCGCGTGGTGAAGTACCGCGTCACCTTCACTGCCGGCACGGTAGATGGAGACGCCGATGAATGGGTCGTCTACGACGACAGCCTCGTAGGCTGGAACGACTGGGCAAGCTGGGCGCCTCGCGACCTTGCGAGCACCACGACCGTTCAGTCCGGTACGAACTCGATCGAGGTAAATGCCGGAGCTTGGGGTGGTGTCGTGCTAGGACACAACCCTTGGGAAACTCCAGTAGATACGTCGACGTTCAAGACCTTGAACTTCTGGATCCATGGCGGCAGCGAAGGCGGCCAAAACATTGGAGTCAACGTCGGTCACCCCAATCCCGAGGATTCCAACGGCGTCATCTGGGGCAGCGCCACCACGGTCCGCCCGGAAGCCGGCACCTGGACGAAGGTCGAGATCCCGCTCAGTATCTTCGGAGCCGAAGGCTGGTCCGACATTAACCGCCTCAGCTTCCAGAATTTCAGGGGCGAAACGGCGCCGACCTACTACATCGACGACATCAAGTTCACCTCCTCTCTGGCATCGAACGTAACGTTCATCGACGGAGCCCAGCTCTCGCCAAACACGCTCAGCGTAGACCGCGGAGGATTTGCGCTCAACCGTCGGGCACGTACCTACGCTCAAAGGGTAACCGTCACCAACACCGGCACGGAAGACGTCTTCGGCCCTATCTACCTTGCCCTCGACGAGTTGTCATCCAACACCTCGCTCGCAAACGCCGATGGCACGACCCTGGAATCGGCTCCGATCGACAGTCCCTACATCCTGCTTACCGACGGCACCATTGAGCCCGGAGCATCCATAAACGCTGTCCTCCAGTTCAGCATGCCACGCTCCGGAGGCATCACCTACACCACCCGAACCATCGTCGGAGGAGAAAATCCTTAATATAAAACAACCAGAACGTCCCAAACACAACACACACAACATCCATGAAACGAACGACCATGAAAACCATTCGCCTGTTGGCAGCTGCCGCATCGGCACTCGGTCTTAGCTGTATCGGAAACGCAATTACAACCTATAGCGTATCGCTTGATACAAGCTCGCTGCAAGGGAGCGCGTCTGCTCCCTTCTATCTGGACTTCCTGTTGCTCGATGGAACTGCAGCCGATCTTGGAAACAACTCTGCAACCATCAGCAACCTCCAGTTCGGTGGGTCTGGCCATACAGTCGGCTCGCCTACTGTATTCAGCGGAGCGAGCGCCACGTCCGCTGGGATAGAGCTAGTGGATATCCTCCTGCCCTTCGGTTCCTTTTACCAAGTCTACCAGGAGTTCGTCCCAGGAAGTTCGCTATCCTTCTTGCTTACTCTCAGCGACAACCTCAATAGCGATGGGTCGACGGACATGTTTAGCTTTTCGATTCTCGATGGCAGTCTCTTCCCGATCTGGACCCAAGCTCCGGACTTCTCAGATAACCTGCTGCAGATCACCTTGGACGGCGACCACCCCCAAATCGATACCTTCGCAGGCGATTTTGAATACAGTGACGTAGGCGCCCCAAGCGTATCGACGGTACCAGACAGTTCAGTATTCTGCATCGGCCTTGCTTCGCTGATCGCGATGTTTGCCACAAGACGGAGACTGGATCACCACCTCGTCTCCTAAGACACGGCAAGCAAAAGGTAAACGAACGAGCGCACCCCCTCACTCACTGCCTCAATCCCCTCTTTAGGTTACAAGGACTCATCCGAAAGCAGGAAACCGTGCAAGCGGTTTCCCTTTGGATGAGTCCTTTTCTATTCGTCACGACATTCAGGATACGAGGGCAGTCACGGGCGATCTGTAGTGTTCTACTCTATACCGAACGTCTGGAGTCGTATCACTTTGTACGAACGAAGAGCACTACCTTCGTTCCCGTTCCGGATTCACCGACGATTTCGCAACTGCCACCTATGCGCGACATTCGATCACGCATGTTTATCAATCCATTGCCAAAGCCTGCTCCATCGGAGTCCGCTTCGTCCGGAAGTCCTCGCCCGTTGTCCTTGAGCTCGATCGTGAACCCCGCCTCACTGACTTCGATATGCACCCAAGCTTCCGTAGCATAAGCGTGCTTCACCAAATTATTCAGAGCCTCCTTGAAAGCCAGGAAGACATTGTGTCGGACTTCGGCTGACAAGTTCCAGGGCGGAACCTCCACCGGTAGATCGAGACGACAGCGCACGTTCGCAGCAGACAAAAAATCGTGAGCGAACTTGCCCATGTAGTCGACAAGACTGTCGAGCGTATCGTGTTTCGGGTTCACCGCCCAAACGATCTCGTCGAGGGCGCGGGTCACACTACGAGCGGTGCCATAGATGTGAGAAAGAACAGCAGTCGCGCCCTTAGTATCCGACAACTGGCTACGCGCTGTCTGGCTGAGGATCGCGATTCTCGACAAGCTCGCCCCTACGTCGTCGTGTATATCCTGCGCTATGCGAGAACGCTCCCGCTCCACCGCATGCTGCCGTTCCAAATCCTCCAGTTCGCGCAGCATTCGTCGACGCGTCGCGTAGCGGACGCCCGAAGCGACCATGCCAGACGCCATCAGCACGCACGCCCCCACGAACCACCACGTCTGCCAAAAGAACGGGGCCACCACAAAGGCCAGCGACGCCCCCTCGGTATTCCACACCCCATCGTTGTTGCAGGCGATGACCCGAAAACGATAGTCACCGGCAGGCAAGCGACTGTATTGGGCGAATCGCATGTTGCCCGCATCGCGCCAATCGTTATCGGATCCCTCCAGCTTGTATTTAAACCTCACCTTGTCCGGAGCCACGAAACTCAAAGCGCTGAAAGTGAACTCCAACCGCTCGTGATCGGGCGCGAATTCGAACGGGACCACCCCATCTTCTAAGGGCACGGTTTGTCCATCCACTTCGAGCGACTCGATCGCCATGGGCGGAGCCAAAGGATTTGGCTGAATCGAATCCGGATCCACCGAAATCGGTCCCGCGCTGCTGGCGAACCAGATCCGACCATCCTCCGTACGGCAACCCGCGCCCTGACGCCCGCCTTGAAATTCTGATACCGGCAAGCCATCGCTGCGATCATAAGACAGGCTGGTGAATCTCGGGATATCGCCGTCGGCGCAACGATTCAGCTCCACTTTGGATACACGCTGGATTCCACGCCGCGTGCTCATCCACAAGTAGCCGCGATCATCCTCGAGCATGTAGCAGATCGTCTTATCCGTCAGACCGTGACTCGTGCCAAGATTGACGAAACGGCCATCCTTGAATCGCGTCAGGCCGTTGTCCGCGGTCCCTATCCAAAGCGATCCATCTTCATCGTCGGCAAAAAGGCTCTGCACCGAGTTGCTGCCTACTCCGTCTTCGCGCTGGAAAAACATGATTTGCCCATCGGCCAAACGCGCCAGCCCGCCTTGGGAAAACCCGCACCAGAGAGCGCCCTCTCGGTCCCATGTCATGGCGCCTACATCGTCCCCGACACCACCAGGAGACTTGATCAGCCAGTTCAGCCCTGCATCCGTAACCTCCGCCACGCCATCCCGAGTCCCGACCAAGAGTACGCCTGTTGCAGGATTCGACAGCAACCCGAGAACGGGACTGGTGGTCTCCGGTACGCCTGCTGGCCTTACGAACTTGTCTCCATCCAGCCGATACGGTCCGCCCCACCAGTAGTTCCCAGCCCAAACCTCGCCAGCTTGCGTCTCCGTCACCGCCGATATGTACGGATTGTCCAAGCCTTCTTCACCCGCGTAGGTTGCCCACTCCCCTGCGTTATGGTGGTACAATCCAGCCCCATCGGTTCCAATCCAGAGCGAATTTTCGCTTCCCGCGGCGAGCGTCAGCGTACTGGTGCCGCGCCACTGGTCAGGTGACTTCAGTCTACTCAAGGCGCTTGGATGAATTGACACTAGCCCCGAGCTGCCTGCACCTGCCCACAAGGTTCCCTCCCGGTCTTCGTAGAGAAAACGTATCCAATTTTGTGGCAGTCCATTGTCGCGGTTGAATCTCACCGGCTGGCGATCGTCACCAAAAATCAGATACAACCCAGCGTGAACTGTTCCGACCGCCAGCGTGCCGTCGCTCAGTTCCACGATATCGGAGATGGTTGCTTGCGGCCAAGGAAAGCTCCCTCGGTCCTCCGTCCAACGATCGCCCTCCGCTTTGCGAATCTTTCGGTCGTGGAGCACCCACGCTCCGCCTCCTGCGGCGGGAATGATGCCTTCGATGTAGTCGTAATAGGAAGGCTGCGGCAGCTCGATCGGCACGAGTTCGCCATCCACCAAACGCGCTCCGTAGTTGTTTTCCATGACAAAGATTCGACCATCCTCAGCCCGGCTCCAGGACAAAAGCCCCGGGTGCTCGTCGCCGATCATGGAGGGGATGACAGCATCACCTCCCACGCGGCTCACCGAACCGTTTTCGTGCATCGCCCAAAGCCGCCCCTCAGCATCGCTGCCAAGCCCTATGATCTTTTCCCCAATATCGCCCGACGGAGTAGCGACAGCGAAAAACTGGCCATCTCGCAGGCACGCGATCCCACCCGACTCCTGGCCAATCCACAGCGTTCCTTGCGCATCTTCATAAAGCCGAGTGATGCGGCGATCCTGTATCTGCGGGGTGTTGGCAGAGTCGAAGACCCGAAAGCTATCCCCATTGAAACGGGCCAAGCCGCTGTTGGTTCCAAACCAAAGGTATCCGTCGCTGGTTTGCACCGCGGAAGTCACCATGTTCTGCGGCAGCCCGTCTTCCGTCCGCCATATCCGTAGCGTATAGCCATCGGCCAACAGGGTCGCTGCGCTTCCGTCAACCGCCGCAATCGCGCAGACGACCCAAAAGACGACTGTGAACAGGAGAAAACGCAGGTTCAAAATGGAGCGCTGGAGTAAAAAACCGACGGACAACATCGAAAGATAAAGGGTTACTAAACTATCTAAAACTCGCAAGCAGCATAGGAAACGCTCCCGTGGACGCGAAAGAATTTCGCGAGCGAATGAAGCCGAGAGAACGAAAGATATCCGTTGCGTGATCGGTATCTTTCGGCGCAAAGGCGATCACCTCGCCCAGCAGCTGACGCGAGTCTGCTGACCGGTCCAACAGAAATGGCGCCGGTTGATGTGACCGGCGCCATCGAAGCTCTCAAAGCAGGCGCTAGCTACGAATGAACCGCAGGCTAGAACATGAACTTCAACCGCAGGTTGTACTCGGCTCCCGTTTGGATGCGGAACTGCGCCGGCTCGCCTGTCGGCTGGTAGGCAATGGGCACCAGCTTGGTGTTTTCGCCCAGGTTTCTGACATTGAGCTGCACATTCCAATCGATCTTTTCGGTCATCGTGCCGCTGTAGCCGATCCAAGCATCCACGTGCTCATTCGTCGGACCATAGATGGGGTCGTCGACGTTCGGCAACCATCCTACTGTCTCGTCGTTATAGATGCCGTAGGTGTGGATCGCTTTGTCTTCCCAACGATAGGCTCCGCCGACGTTGAAGCCCTTTGCCACTCCCTCTTCGAAACGGTAGTTCGTGACGAAGTTGAACCGATAGCGTCGTTGCTCCGGCTGCGGACTACCTTCCAAGGCTGTCTGGATGAGGTACTTGGACCAAACGTCGCCGTTGAACATGTTCTTCGATGTTTCGAATCCACCCCAAACGTTGCCGTAGCCAACTGGACTATCCACATACACCGCTTTCATGTCTTGAATGAAGGCATCCGCTCTCTCGCCGAAGCCAGTCTGCGTGGCATCGACCTTGGAGGCGTTGAAGGTGATGTCCCAGTTGTCTCGCGGGCGGATGGTGGTTTCCAACTCCCATCCCTTGGACTCGACATTCTGCTCGAGCGTTGGGAATTGGCCATCGATGGTTTCGTTGCCGCCGAACTTCGAGATGTCCCAAGGGTTATCCGTACCGTTGACGATGTTGAACCAATCGCCATTCTTGATGGCTTCTGCATTGATGTTGTAGCCCCAAGCATCCCAATACTCCTGTGGGTAAAACTCGGTGAAGGTGGTCTTCATCGCCTCTTCGAAGGCAAGCCAGTCTTCCGGACGATCATCCATCCATCCATGAGGACGCCAATGATTCGCCGTCGTTCTCCAAGTATCCCAACTAGCAGGAGCGTTAGTAAGGGCCGTGGAGCTGCGATCTTCAGGCGCGACTCCGAGCTCGTCATACAGCTGACGCTCGGCGGCTCCCCAGGCGAAGTACTGCAGCGTGATATCAGGCAGGCCTCTAACGAGCCAAGTAGCAAGAGGGACTCCAACATAGGCGCTGGAATTCTCATTCACTGTCTTGAAGTAGGTGAGACGCGCGGTGAGGCGGCCATTGAATCCATCGAACTGGAGCGAATAATCGTCCGTCACGCCCGCTTCGTTGGGAAGCTTCTGACCATCCATGCCGTAGCGAATCTTCGGAGTTTCGTTTTCGCCATGGAAATAATAGAGGGATATGTCAGTCCCGCTAGGGAGCTTTTCCTTGAGCGCCTTCGGAAGATGAAGGGCTAGCCCATAGCTGGTGGATTTAGTATCCGCCGTGCTACCAGGCTCTGTGATTCCGAAATCAAGATTCAAGGGGTCGTTACTTGCGTCCGCGTTGGCTCCCCTTTGCTTGGTGGTGTCTTCGCGATAGCCAAAGGATGGCACGATCGTGTTGTCCAACAAATGCCCTTGATACATGAACGCCTTGGACTCGATGGTCTCTTCCGACTTTCTAGCGCTATTCGCAAGCACCCACGGATTCGATTCGCCGTTGATGATAGCGAACGGAGAGGAGACGAATCCTCGGTAGTTGCTAGGATTGTTAGCATTGGTGCCCGTCACGACCTCACCATTCCAATTCGTGTATTCCCACTCCGCGTCGGGATCTACTGAATCGTCCTTCCATTCGTCGGAATAGTAGGTGAAGTTGAGCATATCTGGCAGGCTGAGGGTGTGCTGGAGGTTGGGCAGGTTCGCGTTTCTACCCGTTGTTCCGAGCAACGATGGGCCCATGTACTGAAGCCAATTGAAGCCAGTTTCTGACTCCAGGGCGTTCAAGTTGTGGCCAGAGACTCGAAGGTATTCGGAATCCACACCGTTCAGCTTGAAGCTTTGATTGCCACTGGAGCGTTCGAACTGCGACCACAGACCTGTCAGGTTGTGACGCCCCAGGATCTTGCCCAAGAGTCCGTCCGAATCAAGGTCGTCCTGGAAGTCCAAATGGTAGGAGGCAGTGACTTGGTAATTATCACGGACGGACTGATTCATTTCAGTCTTACCCTGGTCTGAGAACACCATAGGTCGGCCAACGTTCGGGTTTGGCGTGGGAGGATTATCATCGCCCAACCAGCTCGGATTTCCGGCTAGCAGATAGCGATCCAGATCCAACATAAGGATTGGAGATCCGGTCGAGTTCCAACCTCCGAAGCCGTTGTTGTATTCTTGGTGATCCACGACGCCCTGAATATTGAGCCGGTCGTCGAAGAGGCTTTGATTAACCTTGAAGCTATAAGCTTCCCAGTCTTGCCATTCCCTTTTGTTTTCGCCGTCGATCAACTTGTTATAGAAGTCGAAGACGCTCGTATCGCTGAGGGTCTGGTCGATATAAGTAACCGTTTGAGCCCAAGCGCCCGGATACGGAGCGTCTGCTTCGCTAACGCCTGCCTGCAACGCAATGCGGTTCGACGCTCTAGCGAATGCTTGGAAGCCTACGCTGTGGACGGGCCAAGTATTCTGGCCATCCGGGTTGCCACCCGTTTTGATTCCATATCTCTCGTCGCCCGCCCTGAGCAGTGTGCCGGTATCATCCCAAACGAACTGCGGCGTGCCGTCCCACTTGTACTTGTTTCCTCCAACGGAACCTGCGCCCGCCCAATGGCTGAACCGAGCGTCGGCCCCAGCTTCGGTCGAATCCTGATTAAACACCCAAGGATCGATGCCCATATCACTAGCGCGGGGATCGTTCAGGTAGCCGGTCATGTAATCGATCGGGGGAAGCGTGCGAGGATTGTTAGACTTCCCCTCGCCTTGCTCGAAGTTCGCCTGAAACTTCGTGCTGGCGGACTCCGATTTTAAAAACTCGGGTTCGTAGCGAAGCGCTAGGTAGCCACGTTTCGTATCACGGAAAGCCGGCTCCTGCTGGAACTTCTTATTCTCGTTGACCAGCGCCAAACGAACCGCGAACTCTTCGCCGAACTGCTTGTTGTAGTCGAACGTTTCGCGAGTGCTTCCGTAGCTTCCGACATTCAGTTCAAGCGAACCAAAATCGTCAAAGACCGCTTCATTCGTTGAAACATTGGAAATCCCCGAAGGACTGCCGGTTCCAAACAGGAACGAATTAGGACCGCGAGAGACGTCGACGCGACTGATATTGTAGCCATCCCATGGAATTTCGCTCGGAAAGTAATTTCGAGTATTGTCCATTCGAGTGAGGCCACGAGCGCGATTCACGCGACCGGGAGAAACCAGGTTCTCGTTTTCAACCGCTCCGCCGTAATCGACCCCGCCGCTCCGATTGCCGAAACCGGAAAAGTTTCCATTCAATCCGGAAACTTCGGTATTCATCGTATAGACGAGCAGGTCTTCGGCGCTGGTGACGTTCGTATCTTCCAAGAACTGCGAAGTCACCACGGATAAGGACGAAGGCGTATCTTTTAGGGAGGTGCGAATACGGGCTCCCGCTAGAGTGTCTTTCACTCCATAGCCAGTGTTCGAGTCCGAGCTCACTTCGAAGGGGGAAAGCTCGAAGATCTCCTCTTCGTCCTCCGCCAAGTCGCTTTGGGCCCAAACGGAACCCACGCATAGTGACAAAGCGGATACAATCGCCACCGTGGAGCGATTGAACGACTTGAAGTATTTATTTTCTGGATACAACTTTCCAGATAAAAGGCTGCCGGTAGCTTCGACAGCGTAGGGAGGCGACCACGAGGTCGCCGATTGAGACAACAAGCGTTTTTCTCTCATTGGTGTAGTTTGTTTGTTTTCGTGGGGGTACGGTACGATCGAATCCTCCACGTATATCGCTGTCGTAGGGTAATAATCAGCGGTATCGAAAAGGGTATCGAGCTAACCGTTGGGGGAATATATAAGGGGCAAACAAGGCTCGGCTCAATGGGGAGCGGTCCGGTGGACCGGGGTCATAAAAGTTCAAGCCTTGGAGCTGCGAGCTTACTCGATTTGTCGATAAACGGACATCGCGAGAACTCGGTACAAGAGAAATACCGATAGGCGCATGGACACAGACGAAGTTCGTTCCAGAAGCGCTGGAGCGTACCCGTCCACGATCTCTAGGTTCACGAAACGAGCACGAGGGAGCTGCGCAAACAACGGAAAGGCGCGGATCTACGATCCGCGCCTACCCATTGAACAAATCGACCTAACATCCCAAGTGGGATGCTAAACCGAAATAAGTAAGTTGTGTACGTCGCTGCGCCCCGCCCATAGCGACGGAGCGCATTGTTTGAAAAAGCCTATGCTTTCTAAAAGCTGAAGCTGTTGCTGACGGTCCATTCGGTTGAACCTGGGATACGCGACACTCCCGGAGTTCCATCGGGTTGCACCGTGAGCGGGATCAGATCGCCATCCTGGAACAGGTCGCGAACATTCACCTGGATGCGCCAGTCGACCTTGTCGTTCAGCTTCATCGAACGGCCAAACCAGACGTCTACCGCATCTTCAGCATCGGCGTAGTAGGGGTTGTCCAGATCCGTAACAGCAGTCTGCTGTCCATCGACATCGACGTAGTTCAGGGAATAACCGATCACCTTCTCGTCCGTCCAACGATAGCCGCCGCCGACATACCAGCCGCCAAGGAATCCATCCTTGAAGCTGTAGGTCGCGACCGCGTTGAAGTTCCATTTCGCGAATTCAGGATTGGACTGCCCCTCGAGGAGCTTCGTCAAGCCATAGTCGTAACGGAAGCTTAGGTAATCGTTCCGCATGGAGTCGCCATCCGCTAACCAATAGCGACGGACATCGCCTGCATTGTAGATCCTATTTCCGTCGGCATCATAATCCTCAAGAATCCACGAGTCCAAGAAAGCGACGAAGTCATTCAAGGCATCGCCGCCAACGTTCGATCGAGAGGCCTCGCTCTTGCGAGCGTTGAAGGTGAGGCGAAGCTGATCGCTCGGCTGGGCTACGAATTCAAACTCAGTTCCCTTGGAGACCGAGTTTTCCGTGAAGGCCAACCCAGCTGGTTGAACAGAAGACGGCTTTGTCAGCGCCAACTCGTAGTTTTCCAGGCTCCACGCTTCCGCGTAGCCTTCCGGCAAGTTATCCAGCATGTCAAACCATGACGCAATGGCGGCTTCTTCGATCATTGGACCTTGGTCCACGTTGTCGACGTAAGGGCCATAGTAGTTCCAGCCCCCCTCTTGCCAAGCGTTCCACGGCTCCAAATCAGGAATGTCCTCCTTGGTGTACTCTTCATCCCAAATGCTGCCACTCAGGTTATAGTAGGCTCGCTTGGCCCATTCCGTCCCTAGGTTAGTGAAGTAGGTAATCTTCCAAGTCGCGATTCCGGCCGTGAGATTTGAATCCTGGAGCTCGGTTTTGTACTCCGTAACCTTCAACGAATACTTGTTGTCCTTCGTAGCGATCAACACGCTGTAGTCTTCCGTGTTTCCGCTCGGCGACGGTATAGCATTTCCATACAGGTCCACCCGTCCCGCAAGCGGCTGGAAGTTTTCAGATGTGTTGTAGTACAGCGAGACGTTGAATGGCAGACGGTCACCGATCAACGGATTGAGGTGAACAGCCAAGCTTGCAGTCTGAGTCTGGCCCGGGGTCTCTATTCCATTGGAAGGGAGAACGTAGCCCCTAGAGACCTGAGGGTACTCACCCTCAGAGTTTGGTTCGCCATAATATATGGTGTCCGGACTGAGGTTTCGGAACCCATCTTCAGAGAAAGAGCCTGGCGCTTTTTCGCGGTAGGTACGGGCTGCGTCCACGGTCCACTTGGTGGGAGTGTCTTTTCTCCAGCCGTAAGTTCCCACGACGGAGCCATCCCAGAAGTGACCTTGCCATATGAGGGCTTCGGATTTGACCTCGGAACGGGAGCGCGATGCAGACGTTGTCCAGTCATCCACGGTGCCGCTGCTCATCACATCCATGACGTCCATGGGCATATTGACCCACCCCACATAGTTATCGGGATTAAAGGCCTGCGAGCTGTCATCCCCAGTCCAAGGATTCGTCCAAGCCGCCGCTGGATCTACCCCCGGGGCGTTCCAGTGCGAATCGAAGGTGTAAACACTTGTCTGGCTCGGCGGCATTTGAACCGCTTTCAGGGCAGGAATGTTCGCTCCCGCCGCCGAATCGCGCATATCGATGCGATCTCCCAAGTAGTGCACGGTGCGCAGACTTGGGTTGTTGCGTTCCACATCCTCAGGATTCTGGTAGGCGCGGTAAGCTCCGCCTAGCACGTACGGGACATAGCTACGTGAGTCGGTCTCTGCGTTTTCTTCAGACAAAAGTCCGGTGACCGTATGACGCCCCAGCAGCCGTGGAAGCCAACCATCTTGACCGTCGGATTGGAAATCGTGACGAGCGAAGGCAGTCAGACGCGCGGCATCACGCTTTTGCTCTTGGAAACTAGTTCCCCAATCGTAGACGCTTTCCACATACGGGCGCCCCGCATTCGGGTTCACGCTCAGATCCTGCAGATGTGAGTTTACGTCGAGGCGAATTGCGTTGCCAACGGAAGACGTTTGGAACTGATGGCGATTCTGATTGAAGTACGATAGATCGTACCCGAAGCGTCCGTCCATAAAGGTGTGCGAAAGCGATAGATACAGGGTATCGAAGTCAGACTCTTCCGACTTGTTCGGCCCATCGATCAGGTGATTCTTGAAATCGAAGACGGAAGTATCCGCGAGTGACTTCGACTTATAGGCTCCCGTCTCAAAGAACGGCAACTCCACATCTCTCGCGTACCCGTCGTAGGAATTAACACCGTGCAATGTATTGTACGGATACGATACGCCTGTACTTGTGTCGACCACACCGTCTTCATTGATGGAATACCGAGTGTTCACATTCATTTGGAAGACGCGGTTAACACTCGGCGAGTTGCCATCGCCAAAAACCATCACCGGGTGGCCAAACACGTTGCCGAAGTTTGCGATCATCGGCGTCCAATACGGATTAGGTTCGAGGACGGTGTTTCCATTTGAGTCTTCAATGGGGTTTCCATCCGCGTCTCTAGCGGTACGAGTCTCGGAGTTTCTTCCTAAGTGAGGGATACCGAAATCATATTCGCCCTCGACGTCGCCAACGAGCCACGGGTGAATCAAGGCGCGGTCCATGCCCCCGAGAGGGTTGAGATTTCCTTCCTCATCCCTGCTAGGGTTGAAGAACGGAGTGACCAGATCCGTAGGTGGCAACCAACGAGGGCGATTGCTGCGGATCTCTCCCGACTCGAAGTGACCTTGCAGAGTGAAGCTCGAAGACTCGCCTTGCAAAAAGCTAGGCGCGTATTTGGCGGCGACGAAGAGGCGCTCGTCGTTATCGTAGGCTGGGTCCTGACGGAACTTCTCATTGTCACGCAACATCGCGACCTTTACGGCGAGCTCGTCCTCGATGAGCACCCGGTTAATCTTCGCGCTCAAACGAGTGCTGCCCCAGCTTCCGAAGTTCAATTCGACGTTACCGGAATTGTTGAAGTTCGCCTCCGCTATACCTGCGTTAACCACGCCTGCAGGGCTACCAAGGCCGAACAAAACGGCGTTCGGACCGCGAACCATGTCCACGCGATCCACGATATAGCCATCCCAAGGAATGTCAGTGATGAAGTAGTTACGAGTATTGTCGGCAGAGGTCAGACCGCGTACGCGCGTATTGGAATTCGGATTGGCAAACGTACCGCTCTCATCGAGGTAGGCGCCATTTCCGTAACCGCCATAAGTCCCACGGCCACCACCGACCTCGGTGTTGAGCGTGTAGGAAAGCAGGGTTTCGTTGTCAGTAGCCCCGATATCCTGCATGAACTGTTCCGTCACAACGGAAATCGCCGCACCAACGTCCTTCAGTTCGGTTTTGATACGTGTGCCAGCGAGCGTGTGCGTCGCACGGTACCCATCCTGCCCCGAGCCTTCTACCGTAAAGGGCGAAAGCTCGAAGATAGCCTCCTCTTCATCCTCCGAATCCATCTGCGCCATGACTGGCCCAAGGCAGATCGAAAGAGCGGACACCATTGCGATAAGGGGGCGATTCGCAATCCTTGCTGAACGAGGCTCTGTATAGAACTCAGAGCCGGGCTTGCCGACTGAGTCGGAAGCGCTTTCGGGAGACGACGATGCCTCAGGTTGAGGCAACAAGCGTTTTTTTGTCATACTTTGTAGTTTGTTTGTTTTCGTGGGGTACGGGCCGCGCAAACCACAATCAGTCAGCGAGAGACACTCGATGGTGACTGACTTCGCAACTGGGGCACGAGGTTCGAACGAACCGACTGGGGGAAATAAAGGGCGCTGAAAGGGTGGAATTAGCTCAGCACGTTCCGAAGGCTGCCGTGCTCGGTGCGCATCCCGATCGATTTGGTGACCGAAGCTTACACGATTTATCGCTACACCGACATCCCGAGAACTCGGTACTTGGAACAGAATGCCGGACCTGAACATCGCCTTTCGACCTGGCAAACAGAAGACCCCGCCACCGCAAAGCGGTGACGGGGCGTCATTCTACACACAAACACTTAGGGTAGCTAATACTAAGTGAGATCTAGACTTCCTATTCGCGCAGGGGCCCCACAGCCCCTTGCGTCAAATCGAAATCCATACCGATCCAGACGCAATCTACCAAATTCGACGAGCGCGCGCATCGCGAAAACTCGGTATAAAAACGAGAAACCATCACCCTTTCCATCAATACGCGTATCCTAACGATAAATACGTCACCTCCACACCTACGAAAAAAACTCCGCTACCGCAAAGCGGCAGCGGAGCTGCTGTACTACTCTTGTATTAGAAACTGAATACGTTCTCCCTCTAGGGTGCCTCGAACTTCCACTGCTGGTTCGCGCCCCAGCCGAAAGCCCAGATATGCGCGTTCGCGCCATCTTGCGATGAAACGCCATTCACGTCGAGGCACTTGTCGGACGCGTGCGAGGGTGAAAGACGATAGTATCCGTCGCTGGTTTCAGAGATGATCCACCTCTGATTGGCTCCCCCCCCATAAGTCCAAGCGTGCACATTGGTTCCATTGTCGGTACCCCAACCGGATACATCGAGAGCCTTGCCGCTTTGCGCTCCAATGATGCTGTACTCGTTGTTTCCAAGGTGCCTGACGACCCAGCGCTGGCTCTCGCCCCACCAGTAGCCCCATTGTTGAACGTTGCTCCCGTTCTCCTTGCCCAATCCGGCGACCTCAAGAGCTTTTCCGCTATGGCGGGCGGTGATCTTGTAAACGCCGTTGGGGATTATGCCACCGCCACCGGGAGGCGGCAGAGCAGCGCCGCCGGTCAGCGCCCGCGCATTGTCCTGGTCAACGAGGGCGCCCGTTTCCCAATCGAACATCAGGCCATGTATGTCCCAGTAGATGGGCTTGAGGCCATGGCTGTTGGCCGAGTCGACGACGTACTTGTGAAAGTAGGTGCGAGAGGCGAGATGCAGCTTGAGGTCGTCTCCCGTCAGGTCCGCCTGATCAGTACGTTTTCTGGCGGCGAACTCCCCTACGATAACCGGATACCCCTGACTGATGAATCGGTCCGCCATCAGTTGAAACATAGCGTCGACGTCATCCTCCTCGTCGAAGGTCGCATTGCGATCGGTCCGCGTAGGATGATGGTAGTCCTGCCCCCAGAAGTAGGACATGTTGCCCCATTCCGCGTCCTCCTCCATCAACGCGAAGGGAAACGGCGTGTAGTGATGGATCTCAAGCGCCAGTCGGCCAGGCGTCGAATCCTCCGGCATCGAGGTGATCAGCTGATCGGAGTACTCCCAGTTGGTGTTCGGGCCCTGCACCACAAGCCAGCGATTCGTGTTGTTGCCCCCAGTGGCGCGGACGGCGCTGATGAAGGTGTTGTAGTAGGTGCGCAGGGTCGCCCACTCCTCTGGCGTATGGCATTCCGGCTCGTTGGCCCCCGCGAAGAGCAGGTGGTTGTCGTAGCCGGCGAAGGCGGTCGCGATCTGCGTCCAGTAGGACTGCATCTTCGCGTTGATCGTCGGATCCACCGTGTCAGTGATATTTCTTTCAAACCAGCCGTCGTCCCAGTGGATATTCAAGAGGACGTAGAAGTCCCTGGCATAGCACCAATCGACCACTTCCTTGACGCGAGCCATCCAGGCGGGATCGATCTGAAAGGTGGATTGATCCGCATGGCTGTCCCACGCCACCGGGAGGCGGATCGTGTTGAATCCAGAGTCGGCTACGGCGTCGATGATGGCTTCAGAAGCAGCGGGCCCCCAGTAGCCTTCGCCATTCGGTGGCTCCAGGGTGTTTCCGAGATTCCACCCGTAAGTGGGTGTAGGCAACTGCGCGAACGCAGCTAAAGGGAAAAACAATAAGGCAGCGATGCCGATCGCCGTCATATGAATCCTACGAAGTGTTACGTTATTCATTCTGAGCTACGACGCGGAGTATTCGCGCATCCGACAGGATGCCTGTTCATCCGCGTATTCTTGGGGTTGTCTTGTTGAGGTATGTATCCACGTCACTCCTACAGAACCATGCTGTACGGCCAAGGAACCATCATTCGAAGTGAGGGGGCAAACGGGGACAGTTTTGAGTGACCTTTTCGGAATATTGAAATTGCCAATACGGTCTCCTCATAAGTTACGAAAACGGTCGCCGCTCGCATATCCCGAAAACTCGCGACAAAATTCGCCAGCGAGACGACGACTCCCCGAAAGCTGGGGAAGCCGGACAAATCTTTTCGTACGCAAAGCCTCCCCCTAGAAACTGCCAAGAAACGACACGGAAACTACGATCACATGAACTAGCGACAAACCACATCTTGCATAAATCGTCCCGAAACAACACGATTTGAAAGACCGCGAACGTCTGGCCTTACGTTCATCAACCAACGGTGCCGAGAACAACGTATTGAGAGTGCCGATACTCAACATATATGAACCCGCCAACGAGCTCAAAATCAACCTCAGAGGTTGCAAAAAGATCGCACATCAAGGTGTCGATTCAAACTCCAAACATGACAGCAGCGAGCTATTTTTCACTCGACCTAAACCTAGTGCTCGAATTCGTCGAAGGGCCGTCGTCGGTTGATGATATTCTCACTCTGAAAAGCATTCCGGCGCGCACGGGATATGTGAACTCCCAAACCAGGGTCCTCGCTTTCGTCGAATCCGATCACCCTATCGACTCAACTCAACTCAGCTGCTTCGGCGCTCGACTCATGAGCGAGTTGCCCGAGTATGCAGGCACACGTACTGCAGTCGTCACTCGATACGTCGGCCCAACCACTCGCGTGACTAAACTTGCCTACGACGTTGCCAACCACCAATCGATCAGGGCTTTCACCACTCTGCCCATGGCGTTGAATTTCCTCTCTCTTTCGCGCAAGGAGCTTCTCGAAGCGTTTCCCGACGCGCAAAGATTGCTCCTCTCGCAATGCGCTCAGTGAGGATTTCCGGAGCGGCGAACACGACCATAGGCGTCGTCCCGATAACTAGGGACTCTTGACAACTTGCCATGTAGCGAACGATCGCGAAGCTACCACCGGTTACTCTCTCAAACCGCTCTCATTCATCGTAAAATGCCCCTCTTTACTTTCGTTCGCCACACTCTGCTCAGCCTCGCAATCGGAGCTTGTCTCCACGCCTCCCCGACCGAGACGCTCTACCTCTCTGGGACTGGAAGCGACGATACCGTCGATTGGGATTTCAAGGTCAATGGCGGGCGAAACAGCGGCGCTTGGAGCTCCATCCCCGTTCCTTCGAATTGGGAAATGCAAGGCTTCGGCACTTACCACTACTACAAGGACTGGGGCGATTCCGCCGCCCCCGACTCGCTCGGCCAATATCGCCACCGTTTCACCGTTCCTGCTGAATGGGCAGGCAAGCATGTCGAAATCGTCTTCGGGGCCTCAATGACCGACACCGCTGTCCGCATCAACGGCGTACCCGCTGGCCCGGTACACCAAGGCGGTTTTTATCAATTCTCCTACGACATCACAGATCTGCTGAACTACGGAGACTCGAACCTGATCGAAGTCGATGTATCCAAATTTTCAGACGACGAATCGGTGAACCGGGCTGAACGTGCCGCCGACTATTGGCTCTTCGGCGGCATCTACCGCCCCGTTTGGCTCGAAGCGAAACCATCTAACCACATCGAGCGAATGGCCGTCGACGCCAAGGCGGATGGCAGCTTCACCGTCGACGCCTACCTCGAGAACGACTCGAACGCTGCTACCCTGCAAGCAGAGGTCTTCACCCTTGACGGCACCCGTATAGCGAAAACGCAAAGACTCCCAATCGAGCCCGGTCAGCCGCAGGCTCGCCTCGCCGGTCTCGCTAAAAACATCGAACCCTGGTCCGCCGAATACCCAAACCTCTACTCCCTACGCCTCACTCTTCGCGCGAAAAACGCAGTCATCCACCAGACCGAATCAACCATCGGATTCCGCACCATCGAACTTCGTCCTCAAGATGGCTTCTACCTCAACGGTGAAAAGATTATCCTGAAAGGCTCCAACCGCCACAGCATCTGGCCCGACACCGGTCGCGCCACCAACGCCACTCTCAGCGAAAAGGACGTCCTACTGATGAAGGAAATGAACATGAATGCTGTCCGCATGAGCCATTATCCGCCGGATACTCACTTCCTCGAAGCGTGCGATCGCCTGGGCCTCTACGTCATCGACGAACTCGGAGGTTGGCAGAAATCCTACGACGCGGAGGTAGGAAGCAAGCTTGTAAGGGAAACTGTGATACGAGACGTCAATCATCCTTCCATACTCCTCTGGGCTAACGGAAACGAAGGCGGATGGAATATCGAGCTCGACGACGACTTCGACCTTTACGATCCGCAAAACCGCCCCGTCATCCATCCTTGGGCCAACTTCGGCGGCATCAATACCAGCCACTACGAATCCTACAACTCGGGCACCGACTGGTTTTTCCAGGGCGACGATCTCTTCATGCCCACCGAATTCCTCCACGGACTCTACGATGGCGGACACGGCGCCGG
This sequence comes from Pelagicoccus sp. SDUM812003, assembly GCF_031127815.1. Lineage (NCBI taxonomy): Bacteria > Pseudomonadati > Verrucomicrobiota > Opitutia > Puniceicoccales > Pelagicoccaceae > Pelagicoccus > Pelagicoccus sp. SDUM812003. The sequence goes on from NZ_JARXHY010000002.1 coordinate 492,680, forward strand.
ACTCGACGACTGGTGGAAGGCTATCCTCGCCCACCCTATGGGCCTCGGAGGCTTTCTCTGGTCCTTCGCCGATGAAGGCATTGTCCGCGATGATCAAGGCGGTCGCATCGATGTCGCTGGCAACGCGGCACCTGATGGCATCGTCGGACCCTATCGCGAAAAAGAAGGCAGCTTCTACACCATCAAAGAAATCTGGGCCCCGATCTACCTGCCACAAAGCGAAGTCGACTTTCTCCCCTCCAGCTTCGGAGGAAGTCTCGAAATCGAAAACCGATACGACTTCACCAACCTCGATCAAATCGTATTCAAATGGAACCTACAGGTCCTTGAAGGCGATTCACTCGAAAAAGCTAAACTTCATACCATCGCAAACGGACAATCCAAAGGTCCGGACGTCCAACCGAATCGCCGTGGCGAACTGCAGCTACACTTGCCAAACGACTGGTCGCATGCCGATTTCTTCGCCCTCACCGCAATCGATCCCCACGGTCGCGAAATCTACACCTGGACCTGGTCGCTCCGACATCCTGATACGATCGTCAGTCGCTACATTTCCAGCAACGCAACGGCGCAAGCCAGTTCCCAATCCACCACGGACTCGATCGTCATAAGCGCAGACGATATCGAAGTCAGACTGGACCCAAATACCGGAACTCTCCAATCTCTACGCTCAGGCGCCATCGTTTCACCAATGAGCAACGGTCCCATTCTCTTGACCGGAAATAGCGAACTGAAAAGCGTCGAGACAGAAGACGGTGCCGCTACCTTCCACTACGAAGGTGACCTTCGATTTGTTCGCTGGGAATTGCTCGATTCGGGCTGGTTGCAATTGGATTATCACTACGCCTACGAACGCGAAAAACCGCTTACCTACTTAGGCGTGACCTTCGACTACGACGAAAGCCAGATCGAGGGGATGCGCTGGCTGGGCAAAGGCCCCTACAGGGTGTGGAAAAATCGCCGCAAAGGCGTCGAGTTCGGACTCTGGCATAAGGACTACAACGACACCGTCACCGGCATGAGCTGGACCTATCCAGAATTCAAAGGCTTCCACGAAGATGTCTACTGGGCCCAGCTCCAGAACGACGTAGCGCCGCTCGACATCCTGATCGCCTCGCCGGACCTCTACTTCCGTCTCTTCACCCCTAGCGAAGCTCCCGATCCTCGATCTACCCACGTCGACTTTCCCCACGGCGACATCTCATTTCTTCACTCGATCGCCCCGATCGGCACCAAGTTCAAGACAGCCGACCAGCACGGTCCAGCCGGCGCTCCCACTTGGGTGAGCCGAGGTCGCTACCATGGCTTCTCCGGCCGCGTCTACCTGCGAATCGGTGACAGACTCGAAGACAATTGATCGGTTCAGTTCAGAATTGAGTAAAACGAGTCTCGGAACGGAGAAGGACACGATTCACAGTACTCGCTCGCAGACTTGATTCGGAGCCCCCTTCCCTGGATCGAGATACCAAAGTAGCCACCTCTTAAACCTCATGGCGCTAGGCGCAGCGTTTTAAGCGAAGCCCCGAAGGCAAAGGCAGAGTCAATCTCGGATCTCCCACCATTTAGGAAACAAACGACAAAGCACCTTCGGGCTTTTTGCGCTCCGTTAAGGATGAACGCCTCCTGATTCGAGAAGAAGAAAGAGCCATGCTTGCCTCCACAATGCGCGAGCGACCTAATCCTCCCAAGGTCGCTGCTTCGACCTGAGCTCGATGCCCAGCTTCTTCATACGCGAGGCCAAGGTACTCGGCTTCAAGCCTAATAAGGCGGACGCTCCTTCCGCTCCATAGACTTGTCCTTCGGTCTGTTTCAAGGCCTTCAGGATATTGCGGCGTTGCAATGCCACCATCTGAGACTCGTTCAGAATCCGGTCGTCCGAATCCTGTTTTCCTTTGGAGTCAACGGGCTCGGAACTCTGTTCGAACACCTCGAAATGCAAACGCTTGCCCCGACTCGTAATCAAGGCGCGCTCGACCTGATTCTGCAGCTCACGAACGTTTCCAGGCCAATTGTAGTTCGAGAGCGCTTGTAGTTGCGCTTTGCTGACAGTGGGAAGTTTCATCCCGTGGCGCTTGGAAAGATGCTTCAGGAAGTGCGCCACCAAGGACGGGATGTCCTCAGACCGCTCGCGTAGCGGCGGCGCTTCAATGGGGAACACGTTCAAACGATAGAAAAGATCCTCGCGGAAGCGCTTTTCCGCAACTTCCACTCTGAGGTCGCGATTGGTCGCAGCGATGATTCGCACATCCACGTGCCGGGTCCGGTCCTCACCCACTCGCTCGTATTGCCCTTCTTGCAAGACACGAAGCAGCTTCGCCTGGAGATCGATTGGCATCTCACCGATTTCATCTAAAAAGAGCGTGCCGCCCGCTGCAGCCTCGAAGCGACCTGGCCGATCGCGAAGGGCCCCGGTAAACGCCCCTTTAGCGTGTCCAAAGAGTTCGCTTTCAAACAAGCTCGCGGGAATTCCGGCGCAATTCACCCGAATCAATGGCTTCTCCTTGCGTTGACTGCGACGATGGATCTCGCGGGCGATCAATTCCTTGCCAGTACCCGATTCGCCAGTCACCAGCACGCTGGCGTCCGTACCGGAAACGAGCTCTATTTTGGAAATGATGTGCTGAACGGGCTCGCTTCGACCTACGATCTCCCCGAACGATCGAGTCTCCTCGACCTCATCGCGAAGGTATTGGTTTTCCAACTCCAAACGCTCATGCAGTTCCCGGATCTTTTCGAACGCCTCCGCATTCGCAATCGCCATCGCCAAATGATCCGCCACCATCCTTTGGAAGCGGGCCAGATCCCGGTCGATTTCTCGACGGACGAAAATGCCAAGCACCCCGAGAATCTTTCCACGAAACAACAAGGGCTGAGCGTTGATCCCCTTCACCCCCTCGTCGATAGCCCACTTCGGGTCAGCGACCCAGCTGCGATCCTCGCTGAGATTGATCATGACCGATTGCCCGGTTTGCGCCACATGGCCAACCTTTCGAACTCCGATCGGGAACCGCGAGAAACGTCCATCCAGACGACTCCACACTTCGCCCGGATTGGCGATCGAGCGTCCGCTACTCGCCACCAAATGCATGCACTCCACTTTCTGCGGGCATTCCTCCGACAACGCGCAGCTCTCGCAAATGTCAGCTTTCCCAAGTTGCCAAATGCGGACCAATGCCACGTCGTCCCAAGCGGAAATCTCGCGCACAGCCAAGGACAGCAAGCGTTGACAACTATGCTCCAGCGGGAGCTTCAACAACAAGTCCGCCAGAGACTCGACCTCCTTCGCTAACGCGGCAACCATGGTACTCTGAAACACGAGATCTCGTGACCGGGCAACACAATACTTCGTGATTTTCAAAGCTGCTCTCGTTTTGAAACGAGCCCGAAAACGTTTGCTATCTATATAAACGAACTCGAAAACGCGGACGGCTAGATCTTGACGATTCTCAGTTTCGCGGACGGTTCCAGCGACGAGCTCCAACCTTCGATGTTCGCGATCGATGCGGCCGCTCCACTACAGACAAATCCGAACGTTGCCTCTACCCGCGAGGAGGCTTCGTCCAAAGCGATCCGTGATTTGGATACAAATTCCTCCACGGTCAGAACCTCCCCGCTTTTGAAATACTGACGTGCGATAGAGCTTGGCGAATAGCAGTCGCGAATCGATTGATCCGGTAGTTCAACGGTGAAAGCCCTGTAGCGTTCGGTTTGCATAGGAATACTGCTTTTTTCGTAGTTCAAGTTCAGTGGCGCTCCGGTCCTGGGCGAGTTTGATAGCGAAGGAGCGATTCCGAGAGGTACGGTTGGCACTTTAGAAGAACTACTCCCTTAGCTCTCAGCGAACAAAGAAACGCAACGGCATGGCGGTCGAAACGATCCACCGCCTCAAGCTCCACTTGAACAGGCTGGCCGCCGCCGATTTGAGCTAGCTCCCTTTCCAATGTTTCAAGAGTCCCCTCAGTGAGATCCCCCTCGACAGCGAGAGTTGTGGCGTTTGCCGTGTTAGTTGTAGTCACTCTGATCATACTCGCGATTACCAAATGCGGATCGGTGGATTGCCGCTGGTCGGAATACAAACAGGTCCCGTGCCAAGAAACCCCGACGTGACCTAAGCAACTGTAGTTCAGAAGTATAAATAAAACGCCACCCGCCGCGGCCCTTTCAGAGACTGCTCCAGCCCGCTAAGTTTCGTGGCCCCCGCGAAATATCGAAGTCCAGTTCTCGAGGGCGCCCGAAAGCTTATTCAGGCACACGCCCTAGCTTCGCCTTATCCCTAGCTTCGACATGCGACTCCTCAGGGTGCTGGGGTTCATTCCCAGCGCTTTGGCGGCCCCGCTCTCTCCTTCGATCTGCCCGCCGGTTCTTTCGAGAGTCGATTCGATATGCCTTCGCTCCATGGTTTTCAGCGTCACGGGCTCTTCCCCTTCCGAATAGCTCGCGGGTCGGGCATCGCTTCGCCCCTGCACCGAGTCGCCAAGAAACCCGGTGCCGATTTCTATATCAGAACCCCGCGACAGAATCACGGCCCGCTCGAGCACGTTTTGCAACTCGCGAACGTTTCCAGGCCAGCTGTATTCCTCCAGGCGGCGTAGTGTTTCTTTGGATATAGTCTTAACCGGCTGATTGAGCCGCTTCGCAAGCTTCTCCAAGAAGAAGCGGGCAAGCAAAGGAATATCCCCATAGCGCTCCCTGAGTGGAGGTATCCGCAAGGGTACTACATTTAGTCGATAGAAGAGATCGCGTCGAAACGTTCCCTTCTGCACCTCTTCGGCGAGATCTCGATTGGTGGCGGCAATGACGCGAACATCCACCTTTATCGTTTTGCTTGAGCCGATTGGCTCGAACTCCTGCTCTTGCAGCACTCGAAGGAGCTTTACCTGGGTTTCCTGAGGCAACTCTCCCACTTCGTCCAGGAAGAGTGTGCCTTTGTCTGCGACCTTGAATCGGCCCTCACGATTGCTCACTGCTCCAGTGAAAGCGCCTTTCACATGGCCGAAGAGTTCGCTCTCTACCAAACCCGAGCTAATCGCTCCGCAATTGACCTTCACCAAAGCTTGGCTCGAGCGCTCGCTGTGCTGATGAATCGCTCGGGCGACAAGCTCCTTGCCAGTGCCGGTCTCCCCTTGAATCAGCACCGTAGAGTCGGTAGAGGCAACCTGTTCCGCTTGATTGAGCGCTGCGCAGAGAGTAAGGCTGCTGCCGACAACTTCCCCGAAGTTGTGCTCTCGTTGAATCTCCTCCTGCAGATAGGAATTCTCCGATTCCAACCGTTCCTTGGCTTGCTGCATTCTCACTCGCTCAGTCACGTCTAGGAACATGGAACGAGTATACTTGCCACTGGGATCCGGGCTGGACCACCATTCGATCCAGATCGGCTCTCCAGTATCATTGCGGCGCAACTCGATCAAAACGCCCGCCTGGTCGGTGCCTTTGCCAATAGAATCGAATGCTTCGAGCAGTCTAGCTTGGTTCTCCTTGTTGTCAGCAACCAGAGTCTTGCCAATAAAACCTACTACCTCCTCTGGCTTGATTCCCAAAATTCGGCGGGCCGCTCGATTGGCCCGTATGAAGCGAGACTCCAAATCCTCATGCACATAGGCGATGGGAGCTTCGTCGAACAGATCACGAAAGCGCTCTTCGCTCTCCTCAGCCGCATCTCGCGCTTCATGCAGGCGAGTGACGAGGCGCTGTTGCTTGGCTTCGAGCTCCTTAACTTTTCGGGCCGAAAGGCGATTGTCCAACTCGCTTACGACAAGCTCAGAGAGGCGTTCCAACTGTTTGACGTCATCGTCTTTGAACTCACGAGGGAGTCGATCAAATACACACAGCGCTCCAAGTACGAATCCATCCGGGCTCATCAAAGGCGCCGAAGCGCAAAAACGAATTCCCACATCTCCCGTAACCAAAGAATGGTTACAGGAAAGCTCGTCGAGCTGAGTGTCGGGAATAATACAAACACGTTCGCTCTCTATCGCGGTCAGCCACAATCCAGGTTCCACCTGCTGCTGAGAACGGTCGATTCCTAGCCTCGAAACGAACCAGCTTCGCTGTTCGTCGACTACGCAAATGACGACGATCGGGACCTTGAAGAGTGCCGCCGCAATTTCTGTGATTCGATCAAGCCCCGGCTCCGTGTACGCGCCTACGATGTCGTAGCGGGACAGGACCTGGAGGCGTTCAGGCGAGGAAAGGATGGATTGAAGGGACATCGGCCGTAACAGGGGAAGCGATTAAAATGCGAACCGGGAGTGACGTTCAACCCGGAATCCTGAGTCGAACTGAACTTTAGCAGGGGCACGCTCTGGAAGTGAGTCCAGAGACGATTCAAATCGGTAAACGAGTCCCTTCCAAAGCGGCGTTTTCCATAGCAAGAAAAACGCCATCTCCCCAAATTTCGAATACACCTTCAAAAATCACCAGCTGCGAGACTTTCCGCGTTTGATCGCGCCCTCCAACGAAGTACAGAAATCAGCCAATCTCAAACACGACATTTCGTGACTCATTACCTTCAAATTTCGTGTTTTCCGTAATTTCGCTCCATTCACCAGAACTATAAATCCTTCGTTAGTCTTTGTTGTTCTTACACTTACAAATTTTAATAAACAGTTGGCACGCTCCATGATTATGGAGTTGCATGTTCAACAACCGAGCGAAACTAAAATCGGTCAATCTTGATAGCCTACCTGTTCCTCTACGGCTGGAGCTTCAGAATCTTCTGGATGGCAAGGGTAGTCTTAAGAGCTATTTGGAGGTTCTGGCCAATTCGCCACTCATCTTGGAAGCCTACCTGGTTTTCGGAAACGCCCTCGAAAAGAGCAGCCTCTCTCCGGAACTCCAAGCCAGACTTTCGCTAACGCTTGGCGAGCTGACCAGTAGCTCCTACGTCGTGTCAGCCGCTACATCGCGAGCGAAAGCGCTCGGAATTAGCGACGAAGAAATACGACGGGCCCGCTGCGGTGAGTCCGACGTTCCTCCACTTAGCGCCGCTCTGAAGTTCGCCCGACAGCTGATCGGCAGACACGGGCACCTGCGAGAGACCGAGTTCGAACAGCTGAAACAACACTTTCACGAAGAACGCGCCATCGTCGAAATGGTCGCTGCGGTGGCTCAGATCTACTTCTCCTCCCTACTCAACAACCTTGCGGAAACTCCGCTGGATCATCCTCCAGCGCACGAGATTCGCGACCGTGAATAAGGATAATGTCATCAGCGAAAGAAGCCGCAGCGGCACGCATATCAACTCTCGATCGAAGAGCGATCTACGCTAAGGCAAACCTCGTCCTCGACACGACTATGCCAAACAGAAGCGACGTCGCCACTTCGAAGCGCGAATCGATTGCCTTCCACAAGCAAAACAAGGCGCGAAAGAGCCTCTGCTACCAAGAGTTTATCGGACGTCTCTGTTAGGGGCCTCACACGCAAGCAAAATCAGAAAGCGTACCTGCTATTTGGTTACGCTACACATCACCAAAGCATCACCCATTCCCCTTCCTCGCGACGACCTCGTCAAACAACTCTATTCCGTATCAAATAAACATATACAACCTGATAAACCAATGAAAACGATATACACACTCATCGCAATTATCCTAGGAGTCGTAGCGACTCATTCATCGATCGCTCAACTGCCCAATCCAGGCATGGAGGTCGACCTTTCCGATACTGCCCTTGTCATAACGGATCCTCAAAACGATTTCCTAAGTCCCGACGGGGTTACCTGGGGTGTCGTCGGCAAAAACGTGACCGCCAACAATACGGTCGAGCATATCGGGCAACTCTTCGCCGCAGCGAAGGAGCGCGGCATGCTCGTCGCGGTTTCCCCTCACTACTACTACCCGCACGACCATGCCTGGGAGCACGAGGGCACCCTAGAAACCTTGATGCACAAGATCGGCATGTTCGACCGCGAAGGACCTCTGATGACTGACGGCGTCGAGGGCTCAGGAGCCGATTGGCTGGAGCGCTACAAGCCCTTTATCGAAGAAAAGAGCACCGTTGTCACAAGTCCGCACAAAGTCTACGGGCCCGAGTCGAACGACCTCGTTTTGCAGCTTCGCAAAAGAGGGATCAAGAGGGTGATTCTCGGCGGCATGTCCGCAAATCTCTGCACCGAATCGCACTTGCGGGAACTGATTGAGCAGGGTTTCGAAGTAGCGGTTGTTCCCGATGCGACTGGCGCCGCGATCGTCGGCGAGTTCGACGGTTTCAAAGCTGCCTACACCAACTACCGCATGATCGCGAACACCATCTGGTCCACAGCGGAAGCCGTAGACAAGATCCGTAGCGCCTCTGGCGAAGCGAAGGTTGAACCGTTCGTTCCGCACTCGAAACACGAACACAACTGATAGACCAACATCAACGGGAGGAGAAAGTCCTATGACGACACGACTTGATATCGCGAGCGTAACACCCTCGCAACTACACGCGAAGACAAGAAACAGCGCTTTCTCGTCAGCGCAAGCGTTCCTCGTCTCCAAGAGGAACCGCCAGCTCGCCTGCCGATTCAGAGCCCAAACCGACCTCATCAACTATCGCAAAATAGCCAAGGCAACCTGGATCTCGAAAGACGCTGCATAGCCAAATCAGCAAGCTACCCAGCGCCCTAGCCGCGTCGCACTCCTTAGCGAACAAAAACTAAACCAAAGACAATCTATGAACACATCATCCAACGCACGAGTTGAGGTAGATCTCACTCAAGCCCCGCCACGCAGTCCCCGAGTTCGGCTCGGTGGATTCGTTCACCTACCGCGCTTGATCGACAAGGCAAGGGCAGCCATCGCCGGCAAACTCGGCGTCTACGTGTACGGCTCGGAAAGCCTGCTCGATCAGCAGTTTTTCGACCTCACTGGAATCAGTCCCGAGGCCTTCCTCGACAAGGTCCGCGAGAACGCCGGCGACTGGGCCATCCTGCAGTGGGTTCAAGCAAATACCCATCGGCCCATGCAAGCGTTCCAGATTCAAGCCTGGAGCCAGTGGCTCGAAACGCTCCCCGGACTCAGTCCGGAAGCACGGGCTTGGTTTGCAGAATTCTCCCAATCGCTCGATCCCGCGCGCCCCGACGTGAGCACGCTCTTCGAGTATCTAGACCTTGACGATTTTGTCCGTTTCGGCGGCCAAGCCTAACCAAAACCAACAATAGGAAATACAAACCAAATGGGACTACCAAACACTACCGTAGCTATCGACGACCGTACCGCTCTCTTGCTTATCGATCCACAAATCGACTTTCTCAGCCCCGAAGGCGTGGCCTGGGGCGTGGTCGGCGAGTCGGTGACCAAGAACAACACCGTCGCCAATATGCAAACCCTGCTCGAAACCGCTAAAGCGAGCGGGATGCAAGTCTTCGTCTCCCCTCACTACTACTATCCGACCGACCACGGCTGGAAGTTTGAAGGGGCCGTCGAAAAACTCATGCACGACATCAAGATGTTCGACCGTGCAGGCCCACTTAACTTGGACGGTTTCGAGGGAAGCGGCGCCGATTGGATGCCCGAATTCAAGCCTTTGCTCGAAGACGGCAAAACCATCTTCGCCAACCCGCACAAAGTCTACGGACCGCAAAACAACGATCTCGTCCTGCAGCTACGCAAACGCCACATAGACAAGGTGATTCTCGCTGGGATGTCGGCAAACGTTTGCGTCGAAAGCCATATGCGTGACTTGCTTGAAAACGGATTCGAGGTCGCCGTCGCTTGGGACGCCACCGCTGCCGCAATCCTTCCGGGCATGGACGGGATGGCTGCAGCGATCACCAACTACAAAATGCTGGCCAACGCCACCTGGTCCACCGAAGAAACGCTCGCCGAAATGGCAAAAGCGGGGTTCAGCAAGGAAACCTAAGCCATCACTTGAGCAGCGGCTCTCAACATGAGCCTCAATCATCACTAAGCGAACAAACAAGCGGTTCACTGTAACTATATTCTAGATACAGTGAACTAGCTTGTTAAGTCATCAACGACCAACAAGCGAGGCCTGCGCGAGCTACTCGGCACACACTCAAAAGATCCCAGGGTCGTTGATAATGAGGCTAAGAACCGCTTCCTACCCGAATGGCATGGCCTTGCCCTGCCATTTCCAACTAAAATCAGTACCTGGTATCCTACGCCAATCCGACACCGTGTTATTTTATACAACCACATTCTGAATACAGCGGAATCACTTGGATTGAAAATCCGCGAATAAAGGCTCCCTGCCGCAAGCTTCGGTGTATCCATAGAAAAATGAATCTGCAAAATCGAACCTCATGCGAGATGTAGGTGTCGCTTCACTCGAAACGCTACCTTTCGAAGTAACGTACCGAGACAAAGTCGACACAGGAGCAAAGAGACCAAACAGGTCGCAAGACCTTCGAAATCGCCGCAAGCGGCGGGGTATTAGACCCGTACCCCGATGAAGCCTGTCTTCCCTGCTCCATTGGTGTAAATCAGTGTTATCGGTGGTTTAAAAGACTCTCTCATTTGTTCAAAGAGCGTAAATCTGCAGGGAGAAAGGTTTAAATCTCCCAGAATAACAAAGCCGCTTGAAGGTCATTCAAGCGGCTTGCCGTCTCAATCTGAGTATTCACTTTAAGCCTCTAGACTTTGGAAACGTCGATCTTCCATTTAGTCTCGCATGGGCGAAGTCACTCTGACTCGAAGTTTTCGAAAGAGCACCAGACTCTACATTGTTATAGCCTCGCTTTGGTTGCATGCCCACTCCGATCTGGTAAGAGTGTTGTTTTGAAGCGTCGTGCTTAACCCCACAGGAGCAAACGCTCTTTGAGTGTGTAGTCCCTGCATTGTTTTTCGGCATGTTGCCGATTGAAGCGGAGTACTGCCCTGCGATCGAGGTAGCTCCACTGATTGATATGACGATGAGCATTAGTAGTGTTTTCATAATTGTATTGTGTTTGTTATTACATCGTTGGTTTGAGTCCCCTTGGGGCGAAATTGGAAAGTTCGTAGCGGGTCCTAAAAGGCCATCTCTCGAGAAAACTGTTCCCGAATGCGCTGCCTTCCCCTATGGATTAAGCTGAGGACCGTTCCCCTCGGCTTTTTGACCAGACTAGCGATCTCCGACGCTTTGTAGCCTTCGACGGCGTGCAAATAAAGGCACTCGCGCTCGTTGTTTGTTAGCTCCGACAGAACCGCATCGATGTCTATTTGTGTTCCCGGATTGGTTCGATGCTTCGATTCATAATCGGCCACGATCGGTTCGAATTGCACGATTTTGGAACGTCGCGAGCGGTCGATGCTAAGATTACGAATCGTTCGGAATAGAAGACTTCGACTTTCAACTCCGCCATATTTTCGGGCGAGTCTCAGCCACGCGAGTTGAACAAGATCCTCAGCGTCGGCGGTATTGTTTACTATGGATAGAGCAAAGCGAAACCCAGCAAGAACAAGAACGCTGTCCGAATCCTCAATCGCTTCCGTTTCTGGAGTGTCCATGTCTATCAATTTCGTTTTATGCATTGTATTCATTTTCCCTTACTTGTTCGTCACGTTAATAGTTAGTTTCTCTCGGCACATTTCATGGAATGTCGCTTCGATCCCTCCCTGGCCTAAGCCTGATTCTCTCCATCCCGAAAACGGCATCGAATCCACTCGAAAAGCCGTGTGCTCATTCACGAGAACTGTCGAAGCATCTAGCTGCCGTCCTACGTTCTCTACTTCCGTTAAACTTTTTGAAAATACGGACGCTTGAAATGCCCACGGCAGCGCATTCGCCTCAGCGACAGCCTCTTCAACCGTGTCATAGGTGAAAATCACCACGACAGGACCAAACACCTCTTCCATCGCGAGTCGGCAATTTTTGGAGGGATTCAGCACAGCGCTTGGTCCGAGCAAATTTGGCCCCAATCGCTTCCCTCTAAACAACAACTTACCTCCGCTCTCCAAGGCGTCTTCAATCCAAGTCGCCACTCGGTCCGCTTCCTTTTGGCGAATCAGTGGTCCGATCTGAGTTTCATCGCTTCTCGGATCTCCAACAATGAGACCTAGGGAAGCCTTTTCGAAAAATTCCACAAAAAAATCCAAGTTTCGCTTCGAAACAAATATCCGCTGCGTGGATACGCATACTTGTCCGGCATGGTAGTATGCTCCGATGGCGAGACGCTCCGCAGCAAGGGAGAAATCTGCGTCATCCAAAACGATAGCTGGAGCAACTCCTCCATGCTCTAGAGAGCAACGCGTCCCCGGAGCTAACTTCGAACGAAGTGACCATCCGACTCTTGCGCTACCGATAAAGGATAAAAACGCCACTCGCTTGTCCGTAACGAGTTTTTCAGAGAGATCGTTTTCAACCAGGGCCACACGGCAATACTCCTCTGATATGCCACTTTCAACCAAGAGGTCCACTAGTTTGCGGCAGGAAAGTGGCGTATCCAGAGAGGGCTTTATGATCACCGGACAGCCCGCGGCGATTGCGGGAGCCACCTGATGCACTACTAGATTCAAAGGGTGGTTGAAAGCGCTTATCGCTACTACAAGTCCGATCGGCTCCAATACTGTACTACCGGAAGCAGATCGGTCTGATGAAACATGATCGAACGGAACCTCTCGTCCGTGCGACATTGCTAAGGTGTTTGCAGCATGCTTGAGTCCTTCCGATGCTCGGAGAGCTTCCACCCTCGCATCTCGAAGAGGCTTACCAGCTTCCTGCGCAATCAACATTGCAAAACAATCGATATCGCGCTTCAACCTTGCGCTCGCATACTCGAGAGCTTCTATCCGTCTCCACTTTTCTAGTGGCTTCTTCCGAGCGAGGTCACATCCTTGGCTTAGAAACGACTCGACTTCGTCGGGTGAGTTGTATTCGAGCTCCTCCAACGTTTGTCCATCGTAGGGTGACGTAACCGGGAAGGTTCTCTTTTCCGTATCTATCAGCATAGCATCTTCCTCCTCTTTTTCGTCACTAGACGAGACACGCTTTCTCGCGTAGTTCTTTTACCAGTACACGCTCGTTTTCCGAGTAATCCACAGGCAACTCCACAAGCCAAACGCCTCCTTCTTCAAGCCCTCGCTCTAAGCATTTCTTGAGTTCGTCAACGCTTTCGACTCGCACGCTACGAGCCCCATAACTCGCGGCGTAGGCGACAAAATCAGGGTTCCCATAGTCGAGTCCCCAATTCTCAAATCCCATGCCCGCTTGCTTCCACTTGATCATGCCGTAGGCATTGTCTCGCAGGACTAGAACGACCAAATCGATACCGAGCCTCACAGCGGTTTCGAGCTCTTGCGAGTTCATCATAAAGCCTCCATCACCACACACGGAAATCACCTTTCGTTCCGGGTGGATCAGTTTCGCTGCAATCGCGGAAGGCAGGCCCGCCCCCATGGTAGCCAGAGCGTTGTCTAATAGCAATGTATTGGGCTGACACACAGGGTACGAACGTGCAAACCAGACCTTGTAGATACCGTTGTCGAGCGTGACGATTCCATCTTCGGGAAGAGCTGATCTAACATCTGCTACAAACCTCTGAGGCACTACGGGAAAACGCTCGTCGTCAGAATTCGCGCTCGTCCTTTCCTTCAGCAAGTCCTGGACGCGCTCAAAGTATGAAAAGTCCCAATACGGATTCGGAGCGACGAGTTCAGTCAAACGCTCGAGCGACTTGCCTATGTCTCCGACCACTTCCAGTTGGGGAAAGTAGACCTCGTCGACCTGCGCTGGAAAGTAGTTAACATGGATCACTTCCTTCCCTCCGTGCTCCATCAGAAACGGGGGCTTCTCGACTACGTCGTGACCTATATTCACGATGAGATCAGCTTGATCAATGGCGCAATGCAGGTAGTCGAGCTCCGACAACGCTGCTGTCCCAAGAAATCTTGGATGCCTTGAGTCGACAACTCCGAGGCCCATCTGCGTACTAAACCAATACATACTCGAACGATCGATGAACGCCTCGACACTGTCTCGCACCTGCTTGCGATTAGCTCCGGCCCCGATTAGCACCAGCGGACTGTTGGCCTCAACAATCTTTTCTGCGGCCAAACGTAGCACCTCATCGGAAGCGGTCGCATAGCGGCGGGTGGAACGTTCAAACAGATTCGTATCCAACACCTCATCACGGGCTACGTCCTCAGGAAGTTCTAAATATACCGCTCCCGGACGCTCCGTCGCTGCGGTGCGAAACGATTCGCGGACGATGCTTGGGATCATTCTCCCACTCACAATCTGGCTCGACAGCTTCGTCAGCGGCTTCATCAAGCCTACGACATCCACAATCTGAAATCGCCCTTGCTTGCTTCGCATGATCGGTTTCTGTCCACTGATCATTATCATCGGCATCGCTCCCAATTGAGCGTACGCGGCTGCTGTCACGAAATTCGTCGCGCCCGGGCCGAGCGTCGACAAACAAACCCCAGGACGGCCGGTCAAGCGACCATAGGTCGCGGCCATGAATCCGGCGGCCTGCTCATGCCGAGTGAGCACGAGCTTGATTTTGCCCGATTTTCTCAATGAATCGAGAAAGTCTAGATTCTCCTCTCCTGGTACTCCAAAGATGTACTCAACACCTTCATTCTCCAACGCTTTGATAAATAAATCTGACGCTTTCATGTCTAGTCTCTCAATTTTTTCTACTCTTGTCTCCAATCACCCAATACAGGTATTCGCTTTATATTTAGGGCGACCACCACGGCAGAGCCCACCCAGCAATAAATTCCGAGCGCTCCCAATATCCCACGGTCTCCGACCCAACCGAGTTGCGACCAGTGCCCTATCATAGCTCCAGTCATCAACCCCCAGGCTAACAATCCGCCCCAGGCTTGACCCTTTGGAACAATCAAGAAGGTAGCGGCGATCAGTTCGAGTACGCCGATAAGGATTCTACCACTATCCCCCATGCCCAGTTCTCTGAAAATCGCTACCGAATCCGGATGAGCCGAAAACTTGAAGTATAAACTCTGAGCGAGGATCAACGCGATGCTCACGCTCACTAATTTTGAAAATATCGTCTTCATTTTTATAATCTCTCGTTTTCAGGTTTCACTCAGGCTGAAATCAGCGAATCGCTTTCGCTTGCACGTTTAGTCTCTACCTGAAGAGCTTCTTCCACGTATCCGCTCAACTGTGACAATTTGGGAATGTGTAGATTCTCCGTATTCAGATCATTAAACCGCGTCTTGCCGGTGGAAGCTAGGAGCTCCTCGAGGTCGTGCTCTACATTATCCACGAAGTTTTTGACTCTCAGCGCCTTCGACCCAATATCGATTCCCTTTTGAAGTCTCGGATCGTGCGTTGTAATCCCTATCGGGCACGTATTGTTGCCGCATTGTAGAGCTTGAATACAACCAAGCGCCATCATGAATCCTCGGGCAGTGTAGACCGCGTCAGCTCCCAACGCGAAGGCTAACATTTGACTGGCGGGTGTGACGAGTTTCCCGGAGGCGTTCAGTTTTAATCGCCCACGTACTCCCTCCCTCTCGAGAATTGAGTTAACCTGCCAAAGAGCGTCCAACAAAGGCGTGCCCACTTTGTCTAGAAATGCCTTAGGGGCCGCTCCCGTGCCTCCCTCCGCTCCATCTAGGGTGATGAAATCCGGAAAGACTTCCTGTAGTTTCATTTCGCATACGAGTAGCGTAAACTCTTCAGGGCTACTAAGACACAGCTTGATCCCCACGGGCAGGCCGCTCACATCCTGAACTCGTTTGATAAACTGCACCGTAGCTGACGGAGAGGAGCACTCGGGATGAAAGGTTGGAGAAACGACATCCGATCCTAAAGGCACACCTCGCAACTCGCTGATTTCAGCTGTTATCTTCTCTTTTGGGAGCAAGCCTCCTTTACCAGGTTTAGCGCCTTGGGATAGCTTGATCTCAATCATCTTGATCTGCTCCATTGAAGCCAGCGATCTGAGCTTAGCATCGTCCAGCAATCCTTCCTCGTCTCGTACTCCAAACTTAGTCGTTCCAATTTGAAAGATAAGATCACATCCCTCCATAAGGTGATACTTAGGATACCCGCCCTCTCCGGTGTTCATGGGGATACCCGCTAGCTTAGCGCCTCTCGCCAGCGATCGTACCGCTCGCTCGCCAAGGGCGCCGAAACTCATCGCGCTGATCATAATCGGCCGCTGAATAGTATAGGCGGTTTCCAGTCCTCTTTCTTCGCCATAGATAAGCGAGAATGGCTCCAGACGCTCCTTCGATGCAGGGAACATGGAATGCCGAATCTTTATCTCCGAAGCGTCAAACGCATCCTGAGATCCAAAAGAGCTCGCTGAATCGATGTTCTTCGCCTTGCGATAAACTTCCGAACGTACCTGGCGGTCAAACGGTCGTTCCTCCCTGTCATTGGAAAGCAGATACTGCCTCAGCTCAGGACCGATGCTTTCGAGCAAATATCGCCCTTGGCCCAGAATTCCAAAATTCCTGAGCAAGGTGTGCTCCTTCTGCCCCAGCAAGTAGAAACCATTCACCAAAGACAGGAAGAAAGCTGCTACGGTGAGGAAGTGGAAATAGAAGGAGACAAGCTCCCCTGCGATTGCAAAAATGCCGACGGACAGAGGAAGCGCGATGTTAACGAAGTTCGCCAGCTTATGTAAATCAACGTGTAGGCTCTTAGACATGTTAAGTAGGGTTAGAAAACTGAAGGTGGATTTAGAGATTTCTGATCTCACCCCCCTAAAAACAGGTCCCGTGCCAACGTTCGTCTGCACTCTCGCAAGTCACTCTCCTACAGGCTTTAATAATTTTTCATCCAATATCCCCCTCCAGAAACAAGCCCCATTTCCCCACGTCAGCTCGCGGATTCCCACGGATTGGCGTGGCACCAAAAACTCCGTAATCAATCGGCAAATACATACGCCCGAGATCAATCGCGATACCCACGGCATTCCGTAACAAACCACGAAAGAGCGCGTCACAGCACCCATGAAAATCGCAACACATCAGAATCTATACTTTTAAGCTATTCACTATCTGAGGCTTAATCGTGTCTCCAAAAAATCGGCACAGAATCTGATAAAGCGCTCCAGCACGCGACCGCTCATCCTAGGCGGCGCCTATCGAACCAACCACATATTCATATGAGAAAAAATAAGCTAACTATTCTCGGTATCGCTCTCGCTGGCATCCTTACATCGTCAGCCATCTCTGGGCAGGCTTCAAAGGGCTTCCAACGATTCAAACGAATCGAGACAAAGCCCCAGCTACAGGAACTGCAAATTGGCGACTCGGTTGCGCTCTCCTGCGAGATATGCGAATCTATAATAACTCAGGAGCTAAGTGCCGTAGAAGAGCTCAAGGCCTTCATCGACCTTGATAAACCTAAAACCTGTCTCGCTTGCGCGGCTCCATTCAGTCAGCGTCACGGATCTTCGGATACAGAAAACGACGAACTGATTCTTGAAAACCAGGAACACGGCAAACAGCTGGTCATTTCGGTGCAAAAACGCTAAGCGCCGAGTTCATAGGATTAAAAACAGCCACCTCGTTCGCTCCCTTCGTCGGGAAAACGATCGAGGTGGCTTTTTCATCGCTCCTTTTGTTTGGAGCCCACCAGACCCGTCCTGCGTATACGCAAAAAAACCGGAGTCTAAATCGACTCCGGCTCGGACCCAAGGTACCTTACTCCTTCAATACACGGCTCTCCGCTTGCTTCCGATGACTTCAAGAATACGGATGCCGAAAGGTTTCCATTGCGAGCGTCTCAACGCTATGCACATGCCGCATGCAACTGTCGCCACGAGCGCTAGCGAAAAGAGCAAACCTCCATCGTCTTGAACTTCGATTCCCAAAACGAGAAGGTGCGATGCAATTGCCCCTAGCATAACCCCGACTCCCACCATCGCCCCCAGCCAGCTCAATCTCGGATGCATCAGCAATCCCGCAGCCACCAGCTCGGAAATTCCTGCGAGCCACCTGCCCCACGGTTCAACTCCAAGCGTTGAAAATATATAAACAGACTCTTCTGCTCCGGCGAATTTGAAAAACAGAGTCTGAGCGAAAATCACAGCAGCGACAATCTGCGCGATCCACGATAAAACTGAAGTATATCCAGACGTTTTAGTATCAGCTTTCATATTACAAAAGTTTGGTGTTAACAGTACAGGAGCTAGCGTCCTACGATCTTATTCCAGTTAGTTTTTGCTGTTTGGTAGAGTTCCGATTCCGGTGCGGATTCCGCTTTCTTATTCCATTTCTTCAAGGTGTCCCCAAACAGACCATCATAGTAAAGCAGCAGCTTGCCATCGTAGATCCGGTACGTCTCCGGATTCACGTCAACCTGTTCGCCCTCTAGCATCGCCCACGCGCACCAGCCTCCGAATTCAGGAAGATAGCGCCCTGGCTCAGATTCGAATGCTTCGCGATTCGCTTCGTTGACAAACCGATATCGAACCCCCTCATAAACGACTTCGATCGCCTTGCTTCCCTGAATAGGACCACTTGACTCGAAGTAGCTGACCGGATCGTAACCACTGAGAGCCAAGTCTCCTTTTTCGAGGTTGATGTACCGGTGATCCACTGCGGGTACCGGATCCGATTGAGCGTTGCAGACAATCGGGATAATTGAAACCGCCAAAGCGGCGTAGAGATTAAGATGCGTTTTCATCGTGTGCAGTATTTTAGTTCACGAGCCTATTAACATCCTTCGCGCCAGTTTCTGACAACAAGTCGTAAACCCCTCCCCATCTGAAACTTAAAATGTTTCGCGTCAGAAACCAAGAGATTCGACAGGCCTCACTTCCGCGTCCAACCGCGAATAACCACGGTATTCCGCGACTGGTCGAAACACAACCACTCACTTCCGAGTTGATTGCCTTCCTCCAAATACTAACCTTGCCTAATCCTCCTCCTAAAATGCCTCTGCCATCCTCTCTCTCGGACCCTAATAGGCTAGAAGTCCTTTCTCGCTACAATATAGCAGGAGCCGACTCAGAGCCTAGGATCGATCGGATCATCGAGCTCGCAACGTCTTACTTCAAGGTTCCCATCGGCATCGTAAGCATTGTCGATCAAGAACGTTCCTGGTTCGTATCGAGAAAGGGCATCAGCCTGACTCAAGTTCCGAATGAACCAGGACTGTGCGCAACAGCGTTTGATCACCAAGGAGGGTACTTCATTCCCGACACTCTCAACGACAAACTCGCACGCCACCATTCTTTGGTTACAGGCGACCAACGTATTCGCTTCTACGCCGCCGCCCCTCTACCTACCCCAGATGGATACAGTCTTGGCACGCTATGCCTACTCGATCGCGAGCCTCGAACCTTCGGTGAGAATGATATGAAACAACTTACAAGCTTCTCGAAGCTGGTAATCAGCGAATTAGAATTTCGCATCAATTCTCGAAAAATCCAAGAATTAGAAGAAAGGCAAAAGCGCCTCGTCAACCGTCTACAAGAGGCCCGAGACGCCGCAGAGGAAAGCGAGGAACGATTTAGAGATTTGTTCGACGAAGCTCCGATCGCATATGTCCACGAAGACCTCGAGTCTCGATTTATCCGAGCCAATCGAGCCGCCCAGCGCATTCTCGGGCTAAGCCCCGACGAGGCGGTTGGCACCATTGGCAAAACGCTAGTAGCAAACACCACCGAAAACCAAGCTCGTCTGCAAAGCGCGTTCGAGTCCATCGGAAAAGGAACTGACACGAGCGGTGTCGTTCTGGAGATGCGGCGCAAGGACAACGGCGAACAGATCTGGATCGAATGGTGGTCAAAGCCGGACCCTAGTGGAGAGTTCACCCGCACCATGTTCATCGATGTGACCGAACGACTGCGGATGCAGAAAGCGAACGAGCGACTAGAAGCGGAAAACCAGTATCTTCAAGAAGAGATCAGGCGAGAGCACAATTTCGGTGAAGTTGTCGGGAGAAGCCAGAGTCTCTGCGATGCGCTGCAACAGGTAGAACGAGTTGCCCCAACGGACTCAACCGTTCTCCTGGAGGGTGAAACCGGTACTGGTAAAGAGCTGGTCGCGCGGGCAATCCACCAACACAGCAGTCGAGCCAATCATGCTCTGGTCAAAGTCAATTGTGGAGCGATCAGCGCAGGGTTGGTGGAAAGCGAACTTTTCGGCCACGTGAAAGGAGCCTTCACGGGTGCCGTGAACAACCGCGATGGACGCTTCAAAGTAGCTGACAAGGGAACTCTCTTTCTAGACGAGGTCGGCGAGCTGCCCTTGGATACTCAGGTAAAGCTGCTTCGCGTCCTGCAAGAGCAAGAGTTTGAACCCATTGGCTCAAGCGCAACGATCAAGGTGGATGTACGCGTCATTGCTGCCACCAATCGTGATCTCGCCGAAGAGGTTCGAAAAGGAAAATTTCGGCAAGACCTCTACTATCGTTTAAACGTATTCCCCATCCGGATACCCTCACTTCGGGAAAGAGAGGGAGATATCCCGCTCCTCACTCGGTTCTTCTTGGAAAAACTAGCCAAACGTCTAAATCAACCCATCAAACGCGTATCCAGAGAAGCAATGCGTCAGCTGGAAAGTTACGATTGGCCGGGAAATATTCGAGAACTGCAAAACGTTCTCGAACGAGCCGTTATTCTGACTCTCGGTTCCGAGTTGCAAATCGATCCCAGTCCTCTCGACATCCCGGAAACCTCACCCCAAAAGCCGGCCATTAGCGCTGTGGAGAGCGAACCACTTCGAGAAAAGCCCGAGACTCTGAAAGAAATGGAGCGAAAACACATCGAAGCGACTCTTGTTCAAACCGGATGGCGGATCGAGGGTGAAAAAGGGGCCGCGAAAGCGCTTGGAATCAATCCGAGCACCTTGCGAAGCCGCATAGCTAAGCTTGGCATCAAACGCAGCTAATAAGAAGCATCGCATCCTCGAAATATCGAGGTTTCCGCGAAAGTTAGCAGTTCGCTCGAAATCAACAGGAAGGCATACAGCCTCACTTCTTTTGTAATACCTTGTTCATCTATTACTTATGATTCCTGTCGAAGTGTTGGTACGAAATCTGATTAAGAAGGATCAATGGCGACCCAAAGTGCCGCATCCCAAACATGATCAGAGTAAACAAATTAGAAGAAGAACATAGGATTACGCTAGAAGTTGAAGGTGAGCTAACCTCATCAACCCTCGAATCTCTTGTAAGCGAGCTTGCGCAAACTCGGGCAACGCAATCGGTGCAGCTTGACTTGGCCGCTGTCGATCACGTCGACCGCGAAGCCATCAAATTCCTCTGCGCCTTGCGAAGTCAACGGATCCCCTTGAAGAACTGCCAACCCTACCTTTCGGAAGCGCTACTCAGTTTTTGAATACAAGCCTCCCCTCCTCCATGAACACTCAAGAAAACGATAAAAGCGCTGCAATCGAAGCCCTAAAGCGAGAGATAAACCAACGGCGAAAGCGAAAACGTACACCGTCCCTCAACCACCCGATCAGCCTCGAAATCGATCAGGGCATTCTATCCGCATGGCGCACTGCAAACAACTCTCCGCGTCACCTGAAACACGCGCTTCATCACGAAGCATTTCGCGAGGCCAGCGAAGCGATTCTCATTCTCGACGAGCGTCTTCGGGTTATCGACGCAAATTACGCTGCCTTCGAATGGACCGGTCTCGATGAAGCCCTATTGATCGGAGCGCCTTGGGAGCAGCTTTTTGAAGGCCAAGCGCCCGCCATCGAACCTCTTGGCCCCTCACAACAGTCATCGCTAAATGTGTTGTTAAAAAAGACGGACGCTCAAGCGCCGCTCAACGTTGATGTATCCACCAGTCGCTTCACTCACAATAAGAGCACGCGCTACGTATCCATAATCCATGACGTTACTATTCACGATCGAGTGGAATGCGCCCTCCGCCTCGTCGCAGCAGGTACGGCCCACGCGACAGGTGAGAGCTTCTTCAAGGAGTGCGTGAAGAACTTAGCCCAAGCCACCGGTGTCAAGTGGGCGATGGCAACCGAATTTACCGACGACAGCCGAGACCAAGCCCGCACCTTCGCAGTTTGGGAAGGCGATGGGTTTGCAAAGGACTTTTCCTACGAAACGTCGAATACGCCTTGCGAACTGGTCCTGGATGGCCACGTGTGCCACTTCGAAAACTACATGAAAGACCTTTTCCCTTTGGAAAAGGAACTAGTGGAGTTCGATATCAATAGCTACCGAGGCACACCGCTTTTCAACTCGAAAGGGGAGGTATTGGGACACCTCGCCATTTACGACCACCAGCCACTCGAGGAAACGCCGGAACTTGTATCCATAATGCAAATATTCACCGCTCGAGCGTCTGCCGAACTGGAGCGCATGTACGCGGATAGAGCCTTGGAGCGACAGCGGAAAGACCTCGCGCATCAAGTCAAAACGCGAACCGCCGAGATCGAACGAGCCCTCGCAGAAGTCGAATCCCTAAAAAATCGATTGGCAGAGGAAAATCTCTTTCTTCGAAACGAGATCACCAGGACACACAAGTTCGACGAAATCGTCGGCAGCGATCCGAAGCTCATGAAAGTCCTCGAAGATGTCTCCAGAGTAGCCGCGACCGAAGCGACCGTACTCGTCACAGGTGAGAGTGGCACCGGCAAGGAATTGATCGCTCGGGCGATCCATCAACATAGCGATCGCTCCGATAAGCCGATCATCCAGATAAACTGCGGAGCCATTTCGCCCAGTCTGGTCGAGAGCGAACTCTTCGGTCACATGAAAGGAGCCTTCACCGGCGCAACTGAGAATCGCCCCGGTCGCTTCGAACTCGCCCATGGTGGCACCTTGTTTCTCGACGAAGTTGGAGAGCTTCCCCTCGACATCCAAGTAAAGCTCCTGAGAGTTTTGCAAGAAGGCACCTTTCAACGAGTCGGTGGCAAGGACACGATCAAGGTCGATGTCCGCATCGTAGCTGCGACCAATCGCACATTGGAAAACGAAGTCGCTAAGGGTAGCTTCCGCGAGGATCTTTTCTATCGACTCAACACGTTCCCGATCCACCTACCCGCTCTCCGAGAAAGGGCCAGCGACATTCCGCCTTTGGCCCACTACTTTCTTGAACGCATAAAGAAGAAAACCGCCAAACCAATCGAAGGCTTCTCGGAACAAGCCATCGAACTCCTCAGGACGCACACTTGGCCAGGCAACATCCGGGAATTGAAAAACGTGGTCGAGCGGGCCGTCATCATTTCAGATGGCCCACTCATCCAAGTACGCCATGAGCATTTGAGAAGCGATCACCCAGAATGCGACTCGAACGTCATCACGAAGTCGCCTCGTACTTTCGACGACATCGCCGAGATTGAGCGTAACTTAATCACGGATACACTCGAAGCGACACATTGGAAGATCGAAGGCGCAAATGGTGCCGCGAAACGGCTTGCTTGCGCCCCGAGCACCCTACGCGACCGCATGAAACGCTACGGAATTCGAAAGAGCTAAAGGGTTGCCCCGAGCGATACCAGCTCTCGAAAGCTATCCTGTCTCACGCGACGGACTCTGCACCGATGGGATCCGGTTTTTCCACCAACGCCCCAATCGGACAGCCTCTAGCGCAAGCAACGGCCCGAAATAAACAAGCGTTTCGCGATAGCCTGTTTTTTCCTGGGCCACTTGATGATAGATAACCAATGCGGCCGCGACATACGTCAGTTTGTGCAAACGTTTCCACCCCTTGCCTCCAAGCTTGCGCACCGACCAATTGTTGCTGGTGAGCGCCAAAACCAGCAAGAGCGCCAGCGCCACGAGACCTGATAGAATAAAGAGCTTGCTCCACTCGTCAGCGAAAGCCTCCCAGGATCCGATATAAGGCACGTAAAGCAGCAGGTGCAGTAGCGCGTAAACGAAAACGGCGATGCCAAGCTGACGGCGACGAAACGCGAGGGCTTTGAAAAGATCGGACTTGGGAAAAAGCTGTCGCAGCGGCGTCACCGCCATCGTCACGACCAGAAACACCACCGCCGCCTTGCCCATGAACTCGAGCAGAAACTTGGCAGGATCAGCGAGGTACTCGACATTTCCCTGTCCTGCCTGGATGAATACCACAACCAACGGCAGGCAAAGCGCTGCGTACAGAAGCCACCCGCTTCTAAGAATCCGAGCCTGACGTTTCATTCCCTTTACTAGAAATGCTTTCGAAGGTCCAAGCCCTCGTACAAGTGGCCAACCTGCTCCTCGTATCCATTGAACATGAGCGTCGGTTGCCGACCGCCAAAGAAGCCGCCACCAATGACTCGTTCACTCGCTTGAGACCACCGAGGATGATCGACCTTGGGATTCACGTTCGCGTAAAACCCGTATTCGCGTGGTTGCAACGCTTGCCACGTATTCACCGGCTGCGTATCCGTAAACTCGATGCGCACAATCGACTTTCCACTCTTGAAACCATATTTCCACGGGACCACCAGCCGAATCGGAGCGCCATTCTGGTTTGGAATGGGCTTCCCGTAAATTCCGGTCGCCAGAAACGCCAACTCATTGTTCGCCTCCTCGATCGTGAGCCCCTCGACATATGGCCAATCAATTGACCCGCCTCGCTGCCCCGGAGCTTCCTCTGGATTGTAAAAGCTGACAAATTTGACGTACTTCGCCGACGACTTGGGACTCGCTAGCTTCACTAACTTATTCAGAGCGAAACCGTCCCAAGGCACGACCATCGACCAGGCCTCGACGCAGCGCAATCGATATACGCGCTGCTCGATGCCTCCCATTTTCCGAATCAGGTCGTTAACATCAAACGTCATTGGATTGTCGACCATTCCCGCGATTTCCAAGGACCACGGCTCAGTCTTCCAACCTTTGTTCGCTAGTTTAGCCGGACCGCTCTTGTCATAGGAAAACTCGTAGAAATTGTTGTATCCAGTTATCAAATCATACGGAGTCGGCTCCAAGGACTTGCCGAGGAAATTAGGATTAGGCTCGCTAGGAAAGCCTGCCGTCGCTCCCCAAAGCGCATTTCCGCCCACCAACGAGCCAACTCCGAGCCCCACGGCCTTCAAAAACCTACGACGATTTAAGTAGTCCGCTTCACTTGTCACCAGAGACCCAGCGATCTCCCAATTATTCTTCCTATGAATCAGCATCGTTCACCTTCCATAACGTTCAAAACAATCACTCCACATAAAGAGAACGCGCAAGAAGGCGGTTTATTTCCCTACATGGACAAAAAAGAAAATCTAGCGGCCCCAAGAACAGCGTTAGAGGAAAACAGATCAATACCCGCCAACACCTGAACTTTTCATATCTTGCTGATTATAAGCCACTCGCTTAGACCTCGAACCTTCCGCCATTTTTCGATCAACGAGCGGAAACGCCCGGCCGGAACCACAGTGCGCGAAAGCGGACCAACAAAACGAAGAATCATCACCTTTGGCTTTTTGTCCCCAAAGCAACGAGGACCTGAAACGACAAGCAGCCAATCCGCTAACCCGTTCAAGTGTTGGCAGCTCACGTTGCCCCGTTCAAACTCATGCATCAGATAGAAGGGAGCGCTCCACATTTGCCTAGATATCATCCGGACGGTTTTCAGTCCAAGTCAGCTTCAAGGCATCCGACTCCACTTGAGTCCAGACGCCTTCGAACGACTTCCCATCCAAACTCAGCGCCCCTTCGAACACACCATAGTTCTCAGCGGCTTCGATTCGAAGTTCACCCTTTTGGGGATCGAAGGCCACTTTGGAAACCCCTACCGGCAGCGGCATATCCCTCGCCCCCCAGATCATCGCTTGAAACCGGCCGGCGATAGGCGCGACTTCGATGGATACGAACCTTTTGTCCACGCTTTCCATCACGCCACTCCAGTAGCCTTCCAATGGCGAGATATCATCAAGGTAAATGTTCTCAAAAACGACCTTAAGCGAGTCTGGCATATCCTCGGAAAACGTCATCTCAAGTGGTTGATCACCCCCAAACATCCAGATGCCGCTGAGCAATTCTTCACCTACCAGAGTTGCTTCGTAGCGACCGTTGAGCGAAGGATACATGGCTACGAAATCTCCGATGGCCCGATCGAAGCTCGCGCTGGAATTCGGCAAGAGAGCTCCCCCGTGATTGATGCTAAAGACGTTGGCGTCTCCTTTGCTTGTAACATGCATAACAAGACGGAATTCATCCACGCCGAAAACGACGCTACCGGACCAAAATCCTTCGATGGATGAAAAGGATCCCTCCCGCTCAGTTTCCACAAGCTCAGCAGAAGAGTTGCTCAAAGAAACTATACAGTATTGCTGCTCCGGCCGAATGCGAAAACTGCTGCGAAATCCATGCGTCTCGCCGGTGTGCCAAAACTCTTCACCTCTAATATGCCAACCTAGGCCCATTCGTTCGGAGCGCGGCTTCATCGCAAACGCCAATGCTTCCTTCATGTGATCCGGAGTCGATTCCGACCAATGAGCTTCCGCAAAGAGCAGCATATCCTCGACGGACGAAACAACTGCTCCCCCTCCTGCAAACGCTTGAAAATTCCAGCGTAAAACTTCCTCTCCCGCTCGATGTCCTTTTGCGAATCGGCTCCGCAGAGCCTCCGACCCGGAGGTTTCATCCACTTGAACCCATGTCGAATCCATTCCCAGCGGAGAAAAGATGCGCTCATCGAGAAGAGTCTCGTAATCCGTTCCGTGAATGATGGCCAGAATCTCAGCTAGCAAAGAAAATCCAAAATTCGAATACGAGTAGGTTCCTACATTTTCGAAGTCCTCTTTTTCGAATTCGCTTAAGTAAGAAAACATCATCTCACGAGTATAGCGAGCGAGTCCGTTCTCCGCGCTCATGTCATCCATGCGATTATCCGGAAACGAAGGCAGTCCTGCAGTGTGGGTGGCCAATTGCAGCAGTGTCACAGAGAGCAAAGGAGAGTCTTCACGTAAAACGGACTCTGGAAGGTGCTGGCCAATCGAATCGTTCAGTTCAGCCTTTCCCTGTAGGACCGTATCCGCCAACAGTATACCGGTAAACACTTTCGTGATCGAACCGATCTCGAACAAGGTACGTTCATCGACCTCTGGCCCTCCTGTTCCCATTGCGCCCGCCGACGCGTAGACAAGCGCGCCACCGCTAATTTCGCCCAGCGAAATCCCTTCGTTTGGTTGCTGATGCTCGGAGTGCCATAAGTCCGCATCGCCCTGCAAATCGGGTTTCAGCATGGGATCCGCGAGAGACTCCGAAGCAAAAAGGCAAACGATAGGAATCAGGTGACAGCGTACGAGTTTAGGTAGATTGAACATAAGAGTTGGGTTTCGTATTGAGAGTTTGGGCACAGCAATCAAATCAACGGTCGCTATCAGGGTAACGAGCCAAGCAGCGCTGACGATATCGGTGCCAATCAGAGAAACCGGTTGTTCATTTCAATCGAACCCACCAAAATGCTTAATATTGGATACAACCCTAGCTCGCTTCCGCTTCGTCGGCCTTCCGTTGTTTCGCGAGCGCCGAAAGGCCGCCAATCGCTCCGAGATTCATGGAGTCAAGAGCGGAGCTGGGAACCATGATCAAGGACCCCTTTTCTTTCAGACCTTCGAAAAGCATATTCATGCCGCGCAGCTGCAAGGCCACCGGGTTGTCCGCGTAATTCTTGCTCGCCAGAGCGAACTTTTCCGAGATCTCTGTTTCCGCTGTGCCCAAAATGATCCGTGCCTGGCGCTCACGCTCAGCCTGCGCCTGCTTGCTCATCGCATCCGCGAGAGCTTCAGGGATGATGATATCCTTGATGCCAACCGACTGGCAGGTGATTCCCCACGGACTGGTCTGGTCATCTAGTGTCTTCTGGAGCGCTTCTGCGATCTCCTCTCGATGCTGCAGCAGCCCTGCTAAATCATTGCGTCCAATGATATCGCGCAAGCCCGTCTGCGCAACGTACGAGACCGCCTCGATATACCTCTCCACTTCCAAAGCCGCCTTCTCCACATCCCAAACCATCCAATACACGACAGCGTCCACGTTCACAGGAACCGTATCTTTGGTCAGCGTTCTTTCCGCATGGAAATCCGTCACTCTCACTCTTTGATCGATGAACGTATTCACTTCGTCGATAATGGGCACCACGAAAAAGATGCCCGGCCCCCTCAAGCCGACGAACCTTCCCATTCGCAACACAACCGCGCGATCCCATTGGTTCGCCACTCGAATCGAACACGCTATGAAAACTCCCAATACGACGAGCGGTATGCCCACTATGGTCGAAAGCGTCCCAGCCCACATCAACAACACCAGGGGAAGGATGATCACCACTCCCACTGTCAGCGAAACGACACTCAAGCCGCTTTCGGTTCTCACTCCAGTCCCATCGGGTATTCTTAGCTTCATTTTTGTACTCCTTTGCATTTCTTCAATTCTTCGATCAGCTGATCCGGCTTGATCCCGTAGACAGCGGCTGCATTGACAAACTCTTCACACAGGGACTTCAGCTTCGCACGTCGCTCCTTTGCGCTCACCTCCACTTCGACCGACCCGATAAACGTCCCCGTCCCCTGCTGGGTCTCCAGAATCCGTTGGATTTCCAACTCCTTGTAGGCTTTGGTCACCGTATTCAAATTCACCTTAAGCTTCACCGCCAAGGCGCGAACCGTCGGGAGCTGTTCTCCCACCTTCACCTGTCCAGTCGCCATACCAAATCGAATCTGGTCGATGATCTGGCGATAGTACGGCACGCCACTTCTCGGATCTAAATAAAAATCAAGCATAGCCCTGCCCCCCTTCTAGAATCGTTCCAACCTCTGACACATTGTCATATTTCTATAGTACATTGTTGTACTAGCTTACTTGAGGAAAGGTCAACCCCGATTTTTATAAACTGCCGACCAGGGCTCTGCTCCTAATCAGCTGTCCATAAAAATGCTGGCTCGAGCAAAAGGAGGTAAAAACCACTTCCATGGCTCGCCAAACGAATCGAGCAAGCTACCGAGCCGCCCCTTCACCTCGCTTCATCTGATCGCGACGGCATTCCCGTCGATCGCCAGCCTAACTGGATGTTTCTGTCCAGTTTTTGACCTAGATCAATGCTCTCTCTGCGGCAATCCAGTATCTTGAGACCCAAACTCAAGATACTATGAAGAATCAAAAGACACATTTCGGCATGATCGCGCTGTTACTTGCGTGCATCTCTCTTTTCCTCACCGCCTGTGGCGACAAGGCCTCAACGTCCTCGAGCGGCCAATCCGGCTCCTCGAACGCTGATGCTCCTGCAAAGGAAGCGGAAACGCCCGAGCCAAGTCGAGAGATCGTAGTCGAGGCAAACGACCAGATGAAATTCGACAAGACGGAAATCATCATCGCCCCGGGCGAGACGGTGAAGCTCACCCTGAACAACGTCGGCACCATGCCGAAGTTCTCCATGGGCCACAATCTGGTGATTCTCGACAAAGCGGCCGATGTCGCCGCCTTCGCGGAAGCCTCCGCAATGTCGCCAGCCAACGAATACATTTCTCCCGATTTCCAAGACAAGGTCGTGGCCGCGACCGCACTGCTCGGTGGCGGCGAAACCGATAGCGTGGTCTTCACCGCTCCTAAAACCAGAGGCGACTACCCCTTCCTTTGCTCCTTCCCCGGTCACGTTCAGGCCGGAATGAAAGGTCTCCTAAAAGTCCAGTAACCCCAAAGATCCAAGATCATTATGAAATCGATATCGAAAACGCCATTTCTGCTAGCGGCATCGCTCGCCTCGGCAGGGGCCCTAGCTTTCCTCACGGGTTGCGGAGGCTCTGGCAACGAAACCAACACCGCAGCGTCAACCGCCAAAGGAACCTCCCCGGCCGAGCAATCCTACGTCGCTCCGGGTGAAAAGGACGACTACTATCTCTTCTACTCCGGCGGCCATTCCGGCCAGGTCTTCGTCGCGGGCATCCCGTCCATGCGACACATTTCGACCATTCCCGTCTTCTCTCCTTATCCAGGTACTGGATACGGATTCGATGAGGAGTCAAAAGAAATGCTGGGAGACTACACTTGGGGCGACGTTCACCATCCTGGCTTGTCTAAAACCGATGGCAACTACGACGGTCGCTGGCTCTTCGTGAACGACAACGCCAACAATCGCGTGGCCCGCATCGATCTGCGTGACTTCAAAACAAAACAGATCCTCGGCCCAATACCTAACTCGAGCGGAAACCATGGTTCGTCGTTCTTGACCGAGAATTCTGAATACGTGCTAGTCGCCACTCGCTTCAGCGTGCCGCTTCCGAAAGGGCGCTACGTTCCGCTTGAAGACTACGAAAAGGAGTTCAACGGCGTGGTCAGCGGCATCAAGGTCGACTCCGAGTCCGGCGAGATGTCCATGGGTTGGCAGGTGCTGACGCCTCCCTTCAATTGGGACCTCGGCTCGACCGGCAAGGGCCCGAGCAGCGGCTGGGCGTTTTGGACGTCCTACAATACCGAAATGGCCTACGACACGCTGGAGATGAAAGCGAGCCAGGCGGATCGCGACTACGCCGCCTTCGTCAACTGGAAGGAAGTCGAAAAGGCTGTCGCCGCTGGCGAAGCGGAGATTGTAGACGGCGTACCGGTTATCGACCCGGAAAAGACCAAAGGCCTCATGTACTTCGTGCCCGTGGGCAAGAGCCCGCACGGCATCGACGTCGATCCGTCTGGCCGCTGGATCGTGGCTTCCGGCAAACTTCAACCCACCACCACTGTCTTCGACTTCGAAAAAGTATTGGCCGCGATCGCTAACAAGCAGTTTCAGGATGAGTTCCGCGGCGTTCCAGTACTCGACTACAATGCCATCCTCGAGGGTGAAGTTCCGGTAGGGCTGGGTCCACTACACACTCAGTATGACGGCAAGGGCAACGCCTACACCTCGCTCTACATCGAAAGCGTAGTAGCCAAATGGAAAATGCCGCCATGGTCCGCCGAGGAAAAAGCGAACCTCGAAAGCGTCGTCACCGACAAGATGCCGGTTCACTACAACATCGGTCACCTCGTCATTGGCGCTAGCGACACCAAGGAGCCATACGGTGACTGGCTGGTTGCCATGAACAAGCTCTCCAAGGGTCGCCACCTATCCGTTGGTCCCGCCCAGCCGGAAAGCAGTCAGCTCATCAACATCACCGGCGAAAAGATGGAGATGGTCTATGAAACCTACACCGAGCCAGAACCTCACTTCGCTCAGATACTGCGCGCAGACCTCGTCAAGCCGATCGAGGTTTATCCCAAGGAGGAAAACCACAACCCGAACGCGGTTTGGCAGCTCGACCAAGCGGAAGTCGTCCGCAAAGGCAACGTGGTGGAAGGCAAGATCGTCGCGGTACGCAGCCGATTCGGTCCGGACAGGATCGAAGCCAAGGTGGGCGACGAACTGGTGCTTCACATCACCAACGTCGAGCAATCGACCGACATGATCCATGGTTTCGCCCTCGTCGAACACGACGTCAATGTCATCATCGACCCCGGCGAAACCAAGACGCTTCGCATCAAGCTCACCAAGCCCGGCGTCTTCCCCTACTACTGCACCAACTTCTGTTCCGCCCTGCACCAGGAGATGCAAGGCTATCTGGAAGTTAAGCCCGCAGACGACGTCGCTCTGGCGGACTAGTCGCGAGTATCCAGTATTCCTACACGTAGCCGAAGTTGATCGAACACAAACGACGGCTTCGGCTACGTCCCTTTTCACGCTCTACGC
Organism: Pelagicoccus sp. SDUM812003; assembly: GCF_031127815.1. Classification (NCBI taxonomy): domain Bacteria; kingdom Pseudomonadati; phylum Verrucomicrobiota; class Opitutia; order Puniceicoccales; family Pelagicoccaceae; genus Pelagicoccus; species Pelagicoccus sp. SDUM812003. The sequence goes on from NZ_JARXHY010000002.1 coordinate 524,151, forward strand.
TTTTCCAACCATGCCCCGATTTCTCAAACGCGAATACGCCTTTCTTTCCAAGCCGCTCGGACTCTGGTCCCGCATCGCGCTACTGGTCGGCGCCATTGCGCTCGCCATCTCGGCTTTTCTGCCGCTGTGGCGAATACACCTCGTGGCCCCGCAATACATGGAAGGACTGGAGCTTAACATCTACTCCCACCAGCTGAAGGGCGGCAACGGAGGGCAAGACCTCCACGAAATCAACAATCTGAATCACTACATCGGCATGAAGCCGCTCGAAGAGGCGGACTTCGTGGAAATGAAATGGGTCCCCTTCGCCTTAGGCATCTTCGTCCTGCTCGCCTTACGGACGATCGTGCACGGACGCATGAGCCAATGCATCGACCTGCTCGCTCTCTTCACCTATTTCGGCCTTTTCTCGCTAGGCAGCTTCTACTACCGACTGTACACCTACGGACACAATCTCGATCCGCAAGCGCCGGTCACTATCGAAGGCTTCACCCCGCGTCTGCTGGGCACGAGCCAGATCGCCAACTTCCACCAGGCAAGCTGGCCAGATGTGGGCGGCATACTCATGATGGCGTTCCCGATCGCCATCTTCCTCGCCATCTGGTTTTCGCGAAAGGAAGAGCCAGCCCTCTAGGACACAGACCGTGAGAATATCGCGAACAGTCAAAGCGATCGCCACCCTTGCCGCTCTCTTCGCCTGCCCCCTGTTTGGAGCAAGCCTGCAAGAGAGGATCGACGCTGCGGAGGCAGACGCCGAGCTCCTCCTCCCCGCGGGCGAATACCAGGGACCAATTCTCATCGAAAAACCGCTGACCCTCCGCGGCGAACTAGGAGCAAAGCTCATCGGCAATGGAGATTCATCCGTCCTCACCATCAATGCCAACAATGTAACCATCGTATCACTACACATTTCCCGTTCCGGGCGCAGTCTGGAAAAAGACCATTCCGCTATCTTCGTACAGGGCAACGGTGTCTTTCTAAAGGGAAACACCATCGAGCAAAGCCTGCACGGGATCTATCTCAAAGAAGCGCAAAACTGCCGCATCGAGGACAATGTGATTCGCGGCCAAACCACGAAACGCGTCCCCATCGACGACCCGATCGCCAAAGGGCTGGAGGCCGAAGCGGACGGACTTTGCACCATTCGCATCGATGCCAATCAACGCGGCAACGGCATCCACCTTTGGAACGCCACCGGAAACGTCCTCAAGAACAACACGATTTCCGATACGCGGGATGGCATCTATTTTTCCTTCAGCCACGAAACGCGCGTAACCGGCAACACGATTCGCAACGTGCGCTACGGTCTGCACTACATGTATTCGGACTACAATACGTTTGAAAACAATCGCTTCGAGCAAAACGCCGCCGGAGCAGCCATCATGTATTCGGAAGGCCTGCTCGTTCGCAACAACACCTTCACCAACAACGCTGGCTACCGGGCCTACGGTGTACTCGTCCAGTCGGTCGACAAAACCGCTTTTATCGGAAACACTATCTCACGCAACACGGTCGGCCTCTACCTAGAAAACAGCAACGACAACACGCTTCGCTCCAATCAATTCCAACGCAACTACGTTGGCGTGCGCCTCAGCTCTAGCTCCGCCAAGAACACCTTCACCGAAAACGGATTCCAAGGGAACCTCCACCCTGTCGAGTCCGACGAGCTGTCATCTTCCAATCGATGGGCTGCCAACGGTCGCGGGAACCGCTGGCCCTCATCGCAGCCTGTCGATCTCGACGGCGACGGAGCCGGAGAGCTCCCGCATCGCCAAGCGGATCTACTCGGACCGCATCGACGCGACTTCCCCATGATCGGCCTCCTCAGCGAAAGTCCGTTTCTCAAACTGCTCTCCTTTGTCCATGCCCGAGCGTCGCTGCCAGGAGTTCCCGCCATCGAAGACCCTGCTCCCTTAGTGGACATTGCTCGGAACCCGCCCGCGGCTCGCACCGAAAACCTTGTATCCGACGTTCAATGATTTCTATCGATAGCCTACAAAAGTCCTTCCGCCGCAATTCCCTTTTGAACGGCTTCTCCTGCGAAGCTCGCAGCGGAGAGGTGACCCTGCTGGTTGGCTCCAATGGCGCGGGCAAGTCGACCGCCCTAAAGATCGCCACCGGCGCCTTGCAGGCGGATGCAGGAACCGTGAAAATCGGGGGAGAGGACATTCGCCGCGATCGAGCTCGGGCCCTTCAACTCTGCAGCAGTTTGCCGCAGAGCGTGGACTTCCACCCTCGCCTGACCGCCAAACAGATCCTACGATTCTACGCTGACGTTCGCGGAGCGCCCAGAGAACGCATCGAGCAGGAAATCGAGCGCTGGGGCCTGGAGGATCATTTCAAGAAACGCGCTTGCGAGCTTTCCGGAGGCCTCCGCCAGCGACTGGGCTTGGCCGTGCTTTTCCTAGCGGATGCGCCGTGTATGGTACTCGACGAACCGGGCATTAGCCTGGATCCGGATTGGCGCGAGACGATGCAGCAAACGCTCATACACCAAGCCCGACAGGGTAAAGCAATCCTCGTCGCCACCCACCTTCTCGGCGAATGGCAGGACCGGGCCGACCGCTGCCTACTTTGTGAAAACGGACGAGTCGTTCGAGAAATCGATCCCCAAAAACTTCGACCGGAATCCCCAGCCACCTTCAAAATCGCCGCCGTATGAAACGTTCCACTACAACGCTCGCCTTCTTTCGACGCGAACTGCAAGCATCCCTGTCGAGCCGCATGCTGCTAGCCGTTCCCCTGATTGGCCTCGTCGTCGGTTTCGCGACACTTCTCTCCACCACCCAAGCTGACCTGCCATCAGCCGCGCCGCTTTTTCTGCTGCAGGCAACACTCTACGGCTTGCCGCTGGCTTCAATCCTGATCGCTACCGGTTCCGCCCACTCCGAATCCGCTGAATCGCTCTTATTGGCCTCTTTGCCAGCGCCTCGCGGAGCTCGCATCCTCGGAAAGTTCCTCGCCTTGCAGCTTTGCTTTCTCATGGCGAGCGCCTTCGCGATCGCGCCCGCCGCGATCATGGGATTGCCCTTTCAAACCGCGTGTTTGCTTTTCGGATACTCCGTTGGCACATCCGCCCTTTTTATTTCGATCGGGCTGTGCGTGGGCTTTTTCATCACCGACGGAATCAAGTCCCACTTGGCGAGTCTCGGAGCGTGGTTTCTCCTAACTATCGGAGCTAGCCTGCTTGGCTATCTCCTCGCGACACAGGCCCAAGGTCAAACCAACCCCACGCTCTGGTCGGCTCTCATGATGCTCTCGCCCCTCGACGCCTTGCGCATCGGAGTACTGTTTTCCATCGAATCGATTCCCTTCGACACTGCCGATCTGCCCAGCATCGCTCGCTGGTGGCTGGCCCATCCTGGGGTCTGGTTCGCCATCCTCGTATTCGGCGCGACCTCGTTATTCCTGTCGCTGAGCGATCGAGCAAGTCGGCCACGCTGAAGCTTCTTCTAGCCCTTCACGTAATCCATCAGTCCCGACCGGTCCAGCAAGGTGATTTCCGGACCATCGACCGCGATCAATGACTCCTCGCGAAACTTCGCTAACGCGCGTGAAAACGTCTCGCTGGCGACGCCTAGCTGGCTTGCCAGCACACGCTTGCTCACATCGAGCCGCACGATGACTGGCCTTCCCTCCGTGCTTTCGGAACTATTGCGCAGCAGCCAATTGGCCAAGCGGGCCTCGATCTGCTTGAACTTAAGGTCCTCGATCATCTGCACCAGGTATTTGAGGTGGTAGCTCATCGAAGTGAGCATGCGCAGCGACAGCTCTGGCTTGCGCAAGATCAAGGCTCGAAAATCGGTCTTTCGCACAAGGATCACTTGGGACGCTTCCAAAGCGACTCCATCCGCTGGATACGTATCGATGGTGGTCAAGGTGATTTCCGCAAACGCTTCCGGCGGACGGAACACCGCGATCACCTGCTCCTTCCCTTCCGGCGTGACGCGATGCACGTTCACCGAGCCCTGATGCATCACGAAAAAGCCTTCCGCCTTCTCCTTCTCCCGAAACAAGTACTCGCCTCGCTCCAGATTCTTCACGACACAGGTATCCGCCACGTCCTGCAAGTCGGCTGGTGCCAGGTCAGAAAACATGCGACATTTTCGCAGAGTTCCGATGATCAAGGCTCTACGGATATCCGAGGGTGTTGCAGGATCAGACATTAGGGCCCGAATATGCGCCCCACTTGACTAGAATCAAGGCACTTCGAGCTTTCGGCGCTATACTGTATTCGATGAAAGAGGAATTCGTAGAAATCGATGTTAGGGAAACTCTTGCAGAAGGTCGTAGCCCGCTGCCGCTCATCCTGAACACCATCGAGTCGCTGCAGGATAATCAAAGTCTCCGACTCTTAACCACATGGGAACCCATCCCGCTTTACGAAATGCTGGGCAATCTTGGCTTCGAACACAGTAGCGAACAAAAGTCGGAGGAGCTCTGGATCATCGATTTCGCCAAGACCTCGGAAGGCAGCGGTCGATCCGATTTCGAACCGCCCTGTATTCTTTGATCGGATACAAGGACTCGGGAGAAAACGACACATGACAGCTCATCGAACAGCGTTCTTCTTAAGGAAAACCGGCACCCCAGAACGAAGCAATCGACCGCAATCGAAATCTTAGAAGCGACCACTGATGGTAAGGTTCGCAAACAAGTCCGCACCGATTTGCGGTCCTACGAGATCTAGCAAAGGCTGACCGCCTTATTCGAAAGCGACGCTTTTCGGGTGCTTCGCTTTCCTGTCCAACTTCGTTTCGAACCCCCACGCGAAACCACCCTTTGCCCGCCTTGCTTGCTTCGATTCTCCATGCCGTTCATCGTCGGAGCCATCAGGCCCCCGACCGAGTCCGATCACATACCCCGACACTCGGCCGACAAACGAGCCAGCCCTCCACCAATGCCAAGCAACGGCCGACGCTTTCTGCGTATTCACATTTAGCTACGCAAGCGCCCTATTAGAAATCTCCTTGGCTTTCGATGACAGCTTCGATCTTCGAAATAACTTCCTCCGGCTTCCAGAAGTTTCCTCTCCAAACCTTCTCGATCACTCCTTCCGGAGAAATCAGAACGGTGCAAAGCGTGTGATCCAAGGTGACTCCATTTTCCTTCACATATACGCGAAACGCTTCCGTGAGCCGATCGATCTCCTCTTTCGAACCAGTGGCGAAATCCCAACTCGAGAAGTCCGCCCCGTAGCTGCTTCCATAGCTCTTGAGTCGCTCAGGCGTATCGAACTCGGGATCCAGCGTTATGCTGAGAAGCCGGGTTCGCTCCCGAGCCTTCGCGCTCAGGCCTTTCTGTATCGATATGAAATTACGACTCATCAGAGGGCAAAACTCGGGGACTGGGCAGCGTACGAAAATAAAGGTCATGATCGTCCAGCGCCCTTCGTCATCCGCCAAAGCGATCGCGCCCTCCTCTTGATTCACCAGATCAGCATCGGGAACAAGGTCTCCTTCCCTCACCGTCCTCACGATCTTGGAATCGGGACGTGGCCGCGTTTGCCGATCCGATTTCCCGGTGACCTTGAAATTGAAGGCGTACGACTCCTCGTCCCCCACCTCGAAGAGGAATTGTATCCGATCTCCAACGACGAGCTCATTCAGTTCTTCGGAGCTCCTAACTCTGAACGGCATCGTCATCGCTGGCATGAATCCCGGAATGTCCTCATGAGCCACTACTACGGTACTGCTTTGAGAGCGAAGCTGCATCACCGTGCCTTCCACTTCGAATTGGGCGGCAAACCCGTTTAGGTAGGTGAAAAACGCCATGCAAAATCCTAGCGCGAGCCATTTACGTTTCATGGCGACACTCTAACCGAATTTGACTTCGGCGACTTTGACCTAAGTCAACCCCACACCCAATTGGTTCTCCTCCCGACGACAGAGCTGCCCTAAGTCGCGGGCTCCGATTCAAATTTCATTGCTTAATTGGAGCGTTCGCTCCAGTTACTAGAGCATGAAGGTGATTTCCGATACCGCCGAATACGCATTGCGGGCCGTGGTCTGGCTGGTCCAGTCTCCCGACGAATCTCAGACCACTCGGCAGATCGCGGAAGGCACGCGAACCCCGCTTGACTACCAATCGAAGGTACTTCAGCTGCTCGCCAAGTCGGGAATCACCAAGAGCCAGCGAGGGACCGGGGGAGGGATACGCCTCAACGTGTCGCCTAGGACACTCACCGTGCTGGACGTTATCGACGCTGTCGATCCGATTCAGCGCATACATAGCTGCCCCCTGGGCCTCAAGGAACACGGGACCTGTCTCTGCCCCATGCACAAAGGGCTCAACGACGCCGTCAAGACCGTGGAATCCGCCTTCAAGGACACCCTGGTCGCAGACCTTCTCAAAACGCGGTCGAAATCGGTCCCGCTGGGCATAGAGCTCCCGAAGCGTTCGAAGCGCAAGGCGAGCGCATCCGCTTAGGGATTGTCAGAGCCAACCGGCGCGACTCCACCTCTGGCGACGCGTCCATCTCACTTTTTCCTCCAGTCGAACGTGCCATCGATGATCTGATCGCCGATCGCGAAGTTTTCCAGCCGAAGTCCCTCGGCGTTTTCGATGATGAAATTCGTCTCGGCGCTCGCCACCGATATGTCCTTGAAAAGGACGTCGCGCAAGGGAGCCGAATCCGGGGCGTGAATATCCATCACCACTTTCACATCTTCGACCTGGATATTTTCGAACACGATATCGCGATAGGTCGAAGGGAAGTTCCCTCCTTGCTTGCTCGGGTAGTTCAACTGAAACCAGAAAAGCGTATCGAACGAGCCGACTTCGAAGTTTCGTATCCGTATTTTCTCTACAAGACCGCCTCGGTCGAGATTGGACTTCAACCGAAAGGCGGAGGAGCCGCTCTGCAGGCGATTGTCGGTGAAATAGACGTGGCTGATCCCACCTGACATCTCGCTGCCTAGTCCGATGCCGTCTTCGCCGCCCATATCGTTGTCGCGAACTAGTATGTAGGAACTGGGGATTCCAATAGTCCTTCCATCGAGATCACGCCCCGACTTCACCACCACCGAATCGTCTCCCGTTCGGAAGTGGCAGTTTTCCACGATCACCCATGAGCTGGATTCGATATCGATCCCATCGTTGTTCGCGAAATGGCTCTCAACCTCCAAGCCACGCACCGTGCCGTGCGTCACGTATACCAAGTGGTTTATCCAGAAGGGAGAGTTCACAATCCTGTAGTCCTCCAGCAATACACGCTCGCCACCAAAGATTTGCACCGCTGGCGGACGCAGGTGGCTGCCTTCGCCAAACTGTCGCTGCTCGACTGGCGTCCCTGTGAATCCCATGCGGCGCAGCTTCGAAATGTCGTCATCCTGCATGCCATGCCACGCCTTGAATGCGCTATCGGCATTGCCATCGATGGTGCCACGACCCGTGACGGCAACATCCTCCACATCCCGCCCATAGATAAGCGGAGAGTAGGTAAACAGCTCCGTGCCTTCCCATCGCGTTTTCACCACCGGTAGGTAGCTCTCCGGCTTGCCGGAAAACAACAGCGTAGCTCCCTCGGACACGTGAAATTCGACACGACTTTTCAAGTGTATCGGCCCTTCCGAATACCATTTGCCCGCAGGCAGAACCACCCTGCCGCCGCCCGCTCCGCTGACCGATTCGATGGCCGCCAATATGGCAGGACGCGCATCCGCCGGATGCTGCTGAGCGCCGAAATCAGCGATCGAAACCACCCGATCCGGAATTCGCGGCAACTCCACGGTCTCAGCGATGAGGTCGGCGATTTTCCAGTCCGCAGGTGGACTCTCCTGAGCGATTGCCGCGACAGCAGCGAACACCAGAAGAGCGAAGATGGCAGGAGCTCCAACACGAGATGGCGCGAATGGATGGGGTCGTTTCCAGAGCATAAGACAAAAATCCACACACGTGTTAGCAAAGTCAACCCGAACCGCGAAAAGATTTCGGGGCCGAGCGTGAAGGAGACTCGATTCGGGAAGAACCGGGCACGCGACCGCGCCTCGTCTCAAAGAGCCGTCCTGGTCGACGCGACTGCCCCCCATGGCTTTGATCGCCCAGCCGAGCTCTACGAACCTCAGAGCAACCTTCGCATGTAACCTATTCTCGAATACATCCTTATCCAACACCACATCCGTCTCGTCATCGAACCTAGCGACCGACCCAAGCTGCGGTGGTTCTCTTTTTCGCCTAACGATTTGATTTCTGCCCACGAGCGTACGAACATCCCTCCTACGCATCGTCGCAGGGAAGCGTACCCTGATATCCCCCCCCATCACCCTCTCATGCTGAAATCCCACTACATTCTCGCAGGGCTTGTCGCCGCTCTCTGCTTTTCGACCGCAACCAGCTTCGCTCAGAAATCGGGAGAGGAGGCGGGCAACGCCAATCCAATCCTGCCAGGCTACTACGCGGACCCGTCAATCGTCTCGTACCAAGGCAAGCACTACATCTACGCCACTATCGACCCGTGGGGAGGCGAGCAGCTGTCGTGCTGGGAATCGACGGACTTCAAAAACTGGACGCTGCATCTCCTCAACTGGCCGACAAAGACAGCCTGCACCAGCCCCACCTCACTCGATGCCATGGTCTGGGCGCCCTCGGTCGTACAGGGAACCGATGGTCGTTTCTACATGCACGTTTCCGTGGGCAGCGAAGTCTGGGTCGGGGTCGCTGATCATCCGCTCGGGCCTTGGGAGAACCCGCTTGGCGACCAGCCCATGATCCCGTCCACCTTCGCAAAGGACTATCACATGATCGACGCCCAGGCCTTCGTCGACGACGATGGAAGCGCCTACCTGTACTGGGGCTCGGGCTGGAACTGGACCAACGGTCGCTGCTATGCCGCCAAGCTGAGTCCCGACATGTCTCGCTTCGAAGGCGAGGTGATCAACGTCACTCCTAGCAACTTTTTCGAAGCGCCAATCATGGTGAAGGAAAACGGCCGATACTTTCTCATGTATTCAGATGGCAAGACAACCATCGACACCTACCAAGTCCACTACGCCGTCGGAGATTCCCCACTTGGCCCCTTCACGGAAGCGATGAACAGTCCCATCCTAGTGACGGACCACTCGAAAAACATCTCCTCGCCCGGCCACCACACCGTATTCGAACACGAAGGACAGAACTACATTCTCTACCATCGGCACAACATTCCCTTCGAACCGGTGCACCGCCAAATCTGTGTCGACAAGCTGGAGTTCACCGATGATGGGCTGATACAAGAGGTCATCCCCACACACGAAGGCCCCCCGCTTGTCTCCAACCGTCTGGCGGAGCGCTCCATCATTTCGCCATCGAGCGTCTCGGCCTCAAGCCATCTGAATGAACACACGCTTCCAGTACGGGTCACCGACGACAACTACGCAACCCGCTGGGAGCCAGCTAGTGACGACCTAGATCCAACGCTCGAGCTTTCGTTCGACTCCCTCGTGACCGTTTCCCGACAGGAGTTACGGCCAGAATTCGGTTGGAAGGAACAGGCCTTCGTCATCGAGCACTCACGCGACGGAGAGCAATGGACCGTACTGGTGGACCGCAGAGAATCCCCAGTCGCAGGATCGCCCATCGTCATCGATAAGAATGCGACCTGCAAGCACCTTCGTATCCGCTTTATACCTACCGACGAAACCTACGCGCCCGCTCTCTTCGAATGGCTGGTGCTTCGATAGTATCGCCACCACAGACAACAGCGCGTTTCGACGCTGCTTCGAGACAAGCCAAAGCCCATCTGCAAGACGTGGCCTCGACCCGCCATCTCTAGATCGTCGGCTCGAGTCGGTGGACGGCGTCACGCCGCGGCCCATAAGATAATCGTACCCGAAAGGGAAACGCGATCTCAGCCGTCTAGAGCCGAATTCGCTTCCCCAGACGCCAACCGCCATTCCAAGTTCATTGTATCGACATTCGATATCGTAGCTTGACACAACGTCCTTTGTATCGATCTTCGATACATGGAACTGATGCAAGGCACCCTGGACATGTTGATTCTGAGAATCCTCGTTTCGGGCAAACGTCATGGTTTGGACATCTCCAAGCGTATCCAGGTCTTGTCGAGCTCCTCGCTGACCGTCGGCCCCGGATCCATGTACCCAGCCCTGCATCGCCTCGAGCGTCGCGGCTTCCTCAAAGCGAGCAAGGAAGCGGGCGCCAGCGGCAAGATGGCCAAGTTCTACCAGCTAACCGCTCTCGGCCATGAGCAAGTCGAGACCGAGCGCCAGCAGTGGCAGGAGTTCGTTTCCACCATCAACCAAATCCTCGACCAAGCCTAGCATGCGCCCCTTCCTCCGACTCCGCCAGCGCCTCGCCGAAATCCGCAACATTCTACTCGGCACGCTGCGCCTGAGATGGAAGGAGCAAGCGCTCGACGAGGAGATACAGTTTCATCTCGAAGAACGAGCCGAAGAGTTGGTTAAAAACGGCCATTCCGCCAAGCAAGCCCGCACCCTGGCCCGCAAGGAATTTGGAAACGTTGATCGCTGCCGCGAGGAGTGTCGCGATTCCTGGGGAAACCGCGTCGTCACAAACTCGATACAGGACCTCAAGTTCTCCGTACGCTCCCTCGCCCGCTCCAAAGGCTACTGTCTGACCATCATCAGCACCGTCGCTCTTTGCATCGCAGCGCACACCATCGCCTTCGCTTCGCTCTACAACCTGCTCTTCGAACCACCCCCCTTTCGCGATCCCGATCGCCTGGTGGAAGTCTACAACACCCTACCCCAAATCGGGCAGCCGAAGAGCAAAGTCAGCATCCACCAATACAAGGCATTCCAGGCGGAGGCCGATTTGTTCGACGAGCTCGCCCTCTGGTATTTCTGGACCTTCAACATCGGGGAGGACAGCAGCGCCACGCGAGGGATCGGTTCCCAAGTGACTGCTAACTACTTCGACTTGCTCGATATCGAACCGTTGCTGGGCAATTTCTTCACCGAAGAAGATCGCGAGCAAGGTCGCGAAGATCTGATCGTGCTCACCCAGACGTGTTGGGAAAATCGATACGGCGCCGATCCGGATATCATTGGAAAACAAATACAGCTCAGCGGAGCTCCCTTCACCATCGTAGCCGTGGCCCCGCGAAAGCTGGAAGCCATGAATGCCGACACGATCATGCTTCGTCCTTACACCTGGACCGAAGCGGAAGCGTCGCAGGAGCAGCACTACCGTTTTCGCCCTACCCTCTACGGACGGCTGAAGGCGGGCGTCTCCTTCGAACAAGCCGCCGCCCAGCTCAACACCATTGAAAACAACTTCGTCGAAAACGCCCCTAACCGGGAACCCCTGACGGCGAGGAAAGAGGAAGCTGGCCACGAGCTCGCTCTCGGCGCCGTTCGCGCCGAGCAAACCCGAGGCGCCCGCAACAGTCTCTTCCTACTACAAACCGCCGCCTTGCTCATCGTCGCCCTCGGCTGCGCCAACATCTCCAACCTCACTCTAAACCGTTTCAACACTCGCCTCAACGAACTCTCGATCCGCATCTCCCTTGGGGCCAACCGAGCCGCCATCTTCCGGCAACTGCTGATCGAAGGCTTCCTCCTCGCTCTGGTCGGCGCCGCAGTTGGGATAGGTATCGCAGCGCTTTGTTTTTCCTACCTCAATGCGGCCTTCGGAGACCTCGTCCGTGAAGCCCAGCCTGTCGCCATCGACGGCGCCGTAGCGCTCTCCATTCTCTTGATCGCAGCTTTGATCGCGCTCGTATCCAATATCGCGCCACTGAGCCAACTCCTTCGCTTCAGACTCGGAGCATCCGCCCAGTCGAACACCCGCCTTGCGAGCAGCAGCGCCAAATCTCGCGTCTTCTCCAACACGCTTGTGGTCATCCAATTCTCCCTCGCCATCGTGGTGCTGGTTGGGGCAAGCCTGCTCTTGCGTAGCTTTCATAAAACCATGGAGGTCGACCCGGGATTCGACACCGAGCGGGTCGTCTACTTTCGCACCGCCCGAAACATCACCCAAACCGACGTCGAAAACTGGGCCACGATCGAAAGCCGCATTCTAGAAGCGCTACGCGCCATCCCTGGGGTCGAAAGCGTCAGCTACTCGTCCACCCAGCCGGCGAACCCGCGCATCAACGTCGGTCAATGGCCCCTGCGCGGACGACCCTACCCAGGCGCAGACCAGGCCCCACGAGCCTACGCCATGGGTGTCTCGCCGAGCTACTTCGAAACCATGGGCATTCCCATTCTAGCGGGCAGATCCTTCGAGGAAACGGATTACCAAGGCAACCCCTTCCAGTACTACCTCGTCGACGAACGCTTCGCGAAAAGGTATATCGAAGACGGAAATGCCGTCGGCCAAGCCTTCGCGTTTGGCGGAAACGACGACGACCCCGAGAGCTGGCGAACCATCATTGGCGTCGCCAAGTCCGTAAACCTTGCCGGATTGGACAATTCGGAACACCTGCCCACCGTCTACTACCTTCAGCCCAAGCAACAGCCCGGCCTTTCGGTGGAGATCCGCACTCGGCTCTCGCCGGCAGCCTGCCTGTCCCTGGCCCGCGAAGCTCTCAGCGACGTCGACTCTTCCCTTCCCATGTACCATCAGGCGACCATCCAAGAACTCTTCGACGAAGGCCTGAAAGCTCGTAGGGTGCTCACCGCAGCCGTTTCCATATTGGCCGCAATCGGTCTCCTCCTCGCCGCGATCGGCGTGTACGGCATGCTCAGCTACGACGTCACGCAGCGCGTAAGGGAAATCGGGATACGCGGATCCATCGGAGCCAGCTCGCGGCAAATCGTCGCCCTCTTCGTTCGGCAAGGCATCACCAAGGCCCTCATTGGAATCGCCGTAGGAGTCATCATCGCCGTTTCCCTCGTTCGCTTCACGCGGAGCTTCCTTTTCGAAATCGAGCCCTATGACCCGTTAAGCTTCGCAGCAGCCTTCATCCTGATTTTTGGGGTCGCCTTCCTCGCCAGCTGGATCCCCGCCCGCCGCGCCGCAAGGCTCCCGCCCACCGAGGCCTTGAGAGCGGAATAGCGACCTCCCTTCGATCGCTTTCCACCCAAGCCGCCGGATTTCGACCGACATCCTCATCTGCTCGCTGAGACAGAGAGCCAAGTGATTCAGACTCAGCCTAGGGCCACCGGGAATCGACCCTGATCCTTTGAGTTCGGCCGCTTATCAATCTCGCAAGGAAGGCTGAGCTTTCGATCGAAATTTCAGGACTGAATATCTTCGTGGCGTCCTGTGTCCTGAAGGAAGCATCCCTTGTATCCAGATACCTGGAAGCGTTCGGGTACGAGCGGGCGCTTCACAAAAGCTAAGAATGCATTCATCTTTTTTGCTGGCGTCGGCAGGAAGCGATCCGTTTCGTTCGCAGCTACATGTTTGGCAAGAACGGCATCATAATCGTGTTAGGGTCTCCCAATAGTCCAGACGGCGTGCTCTTCAGCGTCGCTAAAGCTCGATGCGAACAAGCGTATAAGCTGTGGAAAGACAATCCCACCTGGAAAATCCTTTTAACCGGAGGATTTGGAGAGCATTTCAACACCACTCCGTATCCACACGCTAAGTACCTCTCGGACTACCTTGTTAAGCTTGGCGTCGCGCCAGATCGTTTTCTCGAATTTGCGTCTAGCCGCAACACCATCGAAGATGCCTCCCTATCGCGAGCAATCGTCGAAGGCCAAAATTCCAAGTGCATCGTAGTCATTACTTCCGACTACCACTTAGCGAGAGCCCGCTACCTATTTGAAAAGGAGTACAAAACACTCAGCCTTTCGATGCTGTTCATCGGAGTTCGAACCGACGAATCCCTCTGCGAGTTCGACCTGCCAAGTCAAATCCAGCACGAAAAGAGATCACTTGAAAGATTGATGGCTCAAGACAACGACTAGCACCTCATTTCGCCTCGAGGCTACCGGGCGCTTCAGAACGATCCCCAATCGTTGGCCCGTACACAAATCTTCCAACGATAGATGTCGTTGTGGGCGTTCGAGCACGTCCCCAAGCTTGCCGCTGCACCTGAGCCACCAGTTGCTCGACCGCACAACGTCCAATCTCGTTGGGACGAAGATCCAAACCCGCGGTTTGTTTATTCGTTTTCGTGAGATTGAGACAAAAGAATCCTATATCCGAGGGTATTTGATATCCGGCTTCCTGTATCCAGTCCATCACTTCATTGCCTTGGTGGGCCAAAACAATATCAGGTTCAACCTCATCGACCCAGGATAGCACGGCCGGTTTCGAGATCTCGCTCAAAAACCTTGGCTCGATGTGAGTGATATCAGGTCGTCTTGTTTGAAAGACTCGCAAAGCGGCGCTCATACGCATGTGGATTCGTTCCTCCCGTCCTTCTTCGAAGACCATACCGGGCCGACGGTAGCCGAGCGAGTAGATGCTCTCCAAAGCCTCGAGCACCGTGCGATAGTGGTCGCAGCAAACCGAGTTAAGACTCGGCTCCTCCGCTAAATAGTCTGCGTAAACGCCCGTCAGCCAATCCCAGTCGAAACGATCAAAGCTCGGCGATCTCCACGATGGCAGAAGCACCACACCGCGTATCCCTCGCGCCTTCATTATGCCGCTCAACCTCTCGGGCGTGATTTCCCCCGGATCGAGAAGGAAAAAATCGAGCCCGAAGCCCAGCTCTTTCGCGCCGTCCCGACATCCCTCAAGCAAGGCCCGATGGAAAACGCCGTGCTCCGGGCGGTCTGGTTCTCCGATCTCCACCACCGCTAAAACGCCTTGCAAGCTTCCTTCTCCAGAGCGGCGCACTGCGGACATCAGCGCGCCCACCATGGAGTTTCGACGATAGCCCAACTCTTCGGCAACTTGATGGATCAGCTTCGCCGTAGCCCAGGCCACGGTCGGCGTCCCGTTCAAAGCGTTGGCCACGGTGGCTTTCGAGTAACCGGTTTTCTGAGCGATCAGACGTATGGTGGGTTTGGCGTCCTGGGGCATTTTAGACTGTCTAAACTTCTAGGGTTTCGCTCATGGCCTCGGCAACTGGAAAATGTCAAACTGGATCGGTTAATCACGGATCCTCACGTTTACCCTTTCGAACAAGCTCCATGAAAACTCTAGCAAGAACTACCCTGGCGACTCCGGTCTCCCTATTCAAAAGCTCTCTCCTTTTCGCGGTTTGCCTCACTAGCTTCGGACCCGAAGCCCGAGCTCAGATTCGCGGCGAAGACGCGTCGCCTGGCGTTGGACTATGGAGATCGGATCCACACTACCCCGTACCCTATCGGGTGCCAGAAACCGAACAGGTGGCAGACACGCTCGCCCGCGTAGGAAAGTATGTAGACAATAACTGCCCGATCCGGTGGATCGACCTGGATACCGGAGAAGCGATCGAAGCAGGGAACTCCGACGTACTGAATCCAGGTCTTGAATACGGGCTCTTCTCTCCAATCAGCTACGAATGGGGAGTCACCTACGCTGGCATGATTAGAGCCGCGGAGGTCACTGGCGATCCCTTCTATCACGACTACGTCAAACAACGACTGGAAGCGATCGAGCAGATCGGCGCCCGCTACTTGCAGCGCCTGCCTGAGGACAGACCACGACGTTACCTGACGGACGGCTTGATCGAGCCGCACAACCTCGACCAATGCGGGTCCATGACAGCAGGTATCATCAAAGCCCACGCCCATGGCATAGGAGATGACCTCTCTCGCTTCTTCAACCCTGCGATCGACTACATCTCCAACAAGCAAATGCGGCTCGCCGACGGTACTTTCGCGCGAAATCGCCCCCTGCCCAATAGCCTTTGGCTCGACGATCTCTACATGAGCGTGCCCGCCCTCGCCCAAATGGGAAAGCTCACCGGCGAACACAAGTACTTCGACGACGCCTGCGCTCAGATTATCCAAATGAACGAGCGTATGTATCTTCCAGATACAGGAATCTATCGTCACGGATGGGTAGAGGACATGAGCCCACATCCCAGCTTCGCCTGGGGACGCGCCAACGGTTGGACGATTATGGCTACGGCCGAACTTCTGTCGGAGCTTCCCGCTGACCATCCTCAATTCGACACGATTCTCTCGATTTACCAACAGCACATCGCAGGCATCGCCGCCCACCAAGGCATCGACGGGTTCTGGCACCAGCTCCTCGACCGACCAGAAACCTATCAGGAAACCTCCGCCACCGCGATGTTCGTCTTCTCCCTCGCCCGTGGCATCAATCGTGGCTGGATCGAAGCCAGCGCCTACGCGCCGAGAGCAATTCTCGGCTGGAATGCCTTATCCACCCAGATCGACGAAGAAGGAGCCATCCATGGAACCTGCGTCGGCACCGGGATCGGTTGGGACGCGGCATTCTACGCCTATCGGCCGGTTAGCAAACATGCTCCGCACGGATACGGTCCGACGATTCTAGCAGGCGCGGAAGTGCTTGAGATGTTAGAGCTGTTCGGTGACGAGCTCAGCTTTCACGACAGCGCCATCCACTTCGGTGAAACGCCGGACTGGTAAGAATCCATTTAGACTGTCTAACCCGCGGTCGAGTAGAATTTCCCCTCCATCGAGGGCATGGTTTGAGAACCATTTTCCAGTTTTTCCCCACTCGAGTCTTCACCTACTTTCGCCATGACGAAACTTCGTTGAGCGGCCCAGGGGATATCGGATGCGCACTCCTAGAAATTCCGTCACAGCAATCTAACTACAAAACTCAACCCCCTTTCGACACCCAAACCTTTGCCTGCCTACTGAGCGTGACAGAACGGGACCACCCATCTCCAAACAAAATGCCACCTATAAAAACACCGCCTTCCACTGCCAACCATAGCGCTCTTTATCTAGACCTTAGAGAGTTCATCCGGTGGATCGAGGACGACTTCGAACCATCCCTTCGACGCAACGGGAGTACAGCCCTGTACGCCCGCCATCCAGAAGACGACGACGTAGAGCTTTACGGTATCTGCGACATGGCGAGCGTGCTCTACACCATCGACCGCTTGCCTGTCGGTGAACGAAACCTCAGAGACTGGTCCGAAGCGATCAACTCCTTTCAAACCGAAGCGCATGGGTGGTTCGCCGAGAAGAAGCCCACGCATGCTGTCATCCACAACACTGCGTATGCGCTATCCACGCTAAAGCTGTTGGGGCTGAACGCGAAAGAGACACTCAGCATCGGACCGGAATTCACATCGCCCAAAACCTATTTGCTCAGTCTCGACTGGAAGGAAAGATCGTATCCAGAAAGCCACTTCGGCGCTGGCATCGGATCAATTTGCGCGCTTGCTGACGAGCTGAGGATATCGGACTGGTTTGACGAGTACTTCGAAACTTGCGACTCGCTCTGCAATCACGACAACGGCCTGCTTGGAATAGACAAGCCCGCAGGCGGAGACATCGACCAAATCGGCGGCAGCTTCCACTACGCGTTTCTCTACCATCACTTCAATCGCCAGATGCCGTACCCGGAAGCTCGGATCAATACCGTGCTCAACCTGCAAAAGCAGGAAGGCTACTGGGATGAAAACAACCAGCTCTGGCTCACGCTCGACGCCCTCTACCTACTGACCCGCACCTCTCGCCAGACCCATCACCGCTTCGCGGAGGTCAAGGAAGCGGCACGAAGAGTGGCGCGCCTCCTCGAGCGCAATGTGTTTTCGGCTGAGGGACGCGCTAAGACCTTCGCCGGCAAACAGCCCGCACACGCCCTCGCCGCAGCGATCACCGCAGCAGCCGAGCTACAGAATTTCCTGGGCATTCAGTCGATCTATACAGATCGACCTCTACGAAACATCCTCGATAGAAGACCCTTTATCTAACGAGAATCACTTTAGGTAGAATGACACACCTAAGGCAGCGGAGGAGAAAGGGGGCCTTCGCTGCCTAAAGGCGAACCAACGTCTCCTCGAAAAAAGGGGCTCCCAACCGTCTTATTTCGCTGGCTGCCGCTGAATGCCGGCACACCAAAAGGCGCTCGCTCGCAACACCTCCCGATATGAGGGATTCTCGAAAATTTTCGGGCGATGCCCCGGTTGTAGACAAGCAATCCGCCCTTTGCCAAAGACGCGAGTCCATCCAGCAGGCCAAAATCGCCCCTCATACTTATAGGTCATAAAAACGGTCCCTTGGAAATCGGATTCGAAACGGTAGCGATAGGGCTCCTCAAAAAGCGTAAAGGGCCCTACATCCAACTCAACCGTATCGATCGCGGCGCGATCGCTCGCATACTCCATAGCTTCCTGTTCCGGATGACCATCGAAACAAGCTCCGACCATCGAACGAATTCTTGCATGATTCGCCCAGCAAATCCCGTTGTGAACGAGTAGAAGACCACCCCCCTCTTCCACAAATCGACAAAGCCGATCCGCCAGTTCGTCGGAAATCGGATCCTTCCAGACGTCCTCGTACCCGACAATCAATGACAGCGATCCATTGAGCTGCGCTTGACGTGAAAGCCCGTCTACGACCTGCACATCAAACGCTGGCTCGAAGGTTTCGAGCATAGGCGCGATCACTCTTCCCAACGGATGGTAGGGTGCCACGCTGTTTCCGAATACAATAGCTTTTGGTGACATCAGTTTTTTACCAAGAGAGTTTGTTTCCATTCAAATCGATAAATTCCGGGCGCTCCGCTATCTCGCGCTCCAACACACGCTTAACGGTTGCTAGAATGAGAGATGCCGCCTCGTCAGATTCGTAGGTTGCTTGCTCGTTCTTGCTCCCATGCATATACGATTTCACGTATCCGGGATGCACTTGCATCACTCTTCCTCCAAGTTCCCTCAGCTGCGTATGCACGAGCGCTCCCGCCATATTGAGAGCAGATTTCGACATGCAATAGCCAAACCAACGATCGCGCCAATTCTGACCGACACTTCCGGCTTCCGAAGAAATATTGACGATCAAACGTTCCTTGCTGGAAGCCACCGAGCTCCATAATTCATGGATCACCCGCAACGTACCCACTGCGTTGATACGCATTACTCTGAGGATATCGTCGAAATCGAGGCCCGGATCATCGATAGCATGCTCGATATCCCCTAGTATTCCGGCATTGTTCACCAACCAGTCGATTGACAGTCCGGTCGAACGAATCACCTCGCCAACTCTCACAATACTGTCGACGTTCTCAAGGTCCAAAGGAAGCAGCGTTACACGATCCGGATAGTTGGTATAAAGTGATTGAGGGCCCTCTCCTTCCGGATCCAAGCATGCGGCAAACACTGTATCCCCGCACTCTAGGGATTGTCGTGCCAAGGAAAAGCCGAGCCCCCTGTCCGTTCCGGTGACTAGAATCGTTCTCATTTAGAAATACGGTGTCTTCCGGAAAAGCGCTCTAAGCCTCCTTCTCGGCTAGAATCGCATCGATTCGCTTAAGCTCCGCTTCGCTGAAAGTCGCCGTGTCGAGGGCGGCTACGTTCTCCTCGATTTGCGAAACGCGGCTCGCCCCGATCAAAGTGGAAACAACCACCGGATTCCTCAAGTTCCACACCAGCGCCATTTGAGCCAACGATTGCCCACGCTCCTTCGCGATCTCATTGAGAGCACGCACTTTGGCCAACTTGTCTTCCGTCACGTCATCCGACTTGAAGAAGCGCGAATCCCGCCCCGCCCGAGAATCGCTTGGAATACCGTCGAGATAGCGATTGGTCAGAAGCCCTTGAGCCAAGGGACAAAATACCACGCAGCCCATTCCCGAAGATTCGAGAAGATCCGTTAACCCGTGTTCGATTCCACGCTCGAACATATTGTAGCGCGGTTGATGCACCAGGCACGGCGTGCCCAATCGCTTCAACTCATCTACCGCCTTTTGCGTCTGCTCGACGCTGTAGTTGGAAATCCCTACATAAAGGGCTTTTCCAGAACGAACCGCGTAATCCAACGCGCCCATCGTTTCCTCGATCGGCGTGTTCGAATCGGGACGGTGCGAGTAAAAGATATCCACATAGTCCAAGCCGAGTCGCGAAAGGCTTTGATCAAGCGAAGCCATCATATGCTTGCGCGATCCCCAGTTGCCGTAGGGCCCTTCCCACATGTCGTAGCCTGCCTTGGTGGTTACGATCAGCTCGTCCCGATACGCCGCCAGATCCTCGCTGAGAACACGCCCCATGATTCGCTCCGATGCTCCCGGAGGCGGGCCATAGTTGTTCGCTAGGTCGAAATGGTTGATGCCCAAATCAAAAGCCTTGAGTATCAGATCTCTGTTTCGGGAGTATCCAAAGTCGTCTCCAAAATTCTGCCAGAGGCCAAGGGAAAGCGCCGGCAAGAGCAATCCACTCCGACCGCAACGCCGGTAGAAAGCTTCGTTCTGGTAACGTGATTCATTTGCTAGATAGTTCATAACAGTAGAAAATTTCTCCTCTTCGATTTGCTTCGAGCATCTCTAGAAATCGATCGTCTCGAATCTGCTATCAGGAAAAGGTTCGTCCAAAAGTTGAATACAGGTTGCAGGTCCCAGATCGAATTCTCCATCCCACGATCGGAGAGCCCAGACCTCCGACTTTTCCGGAGTCACCTCCAAGGCCTGAAGCGTGCCTTTCCACTCCTCGGGATCCTTGAGTTCGCCAGGACACCAGAATGAGATCAAGGTATTCCCGTTGGCTAGTCGATGCGCTTCCTGAGGCCCGAATAAGCGATAGTCTTTTACGTCTGATTGGTTTAACTCCCACACCACCTCCCCGTCCGGACTGTATTCGCGAACGAATCCACGATTACTCGACACCAATGTATTCCCATTTTGGAGACGCTCTGCTCCCCAAGGGGACAGGACTGCGAGCTCCCAGATACGATTTCCGTCCCAGTCGTATTCAGCTACTTTGTTCCAATCCAGATGGGTTGCCAGCAATGTGCCTTCTTCCGTCACTCTCACCCTACGAAAATGTCCGTGAGTAAACTGGGGATTGCCGGTCGGCAGCTCGACTTCCTTGAGCGTTTCGTTCGTTGCCGTGTTTACAAGCAGCGCTCTCGCCGGATTTCCATTACGAACAATCAGCGCGCGATCGCTTCCTACCGGTTGAGCGACATGTATCTCGAAGCCCTCCGGCGCTTCGTATTCCCAGATCGTTCGCTTGTCCGGTCCGATCAGGCGAGCTCCTTGCATGTAGGCGATCAGCACATTGCCGTTGGCCAGCAACGAAGCGTCGCTAAACTCCTGAATGTTCCCATCTCCATCCTTGAGCGGTATTTGATAGGTCCAATCGATCTGCCCCTTTCGCACGACGAACAGGGTCTGCATCTCTTTCCTGTAGTCCCACTGCCCCGCATAAAGAAACGATTTTCCACCGATTCCAGAACCGTTAGGAGGCGGAGAACTCGACGCGTGAGCAAGCAGTCCAAACCCCATCACGAGCAGCATGGAAAGTAGTCTCATCGAATATCGAAAGGGGTTGATTGGGCAGTTCATGGGGTTGCTTCTCCTACATGACTCTCCACCCAACCAATACCCCAAAGCTATCTCTTCCCTATTTAGACAGTCTAAACGAGAGTGTCTTGAACACTTAGCTACTGTGAAGAAAGGTGTTTAAACAGACCCCCTCACCCTATGGCTAACCGACTTCTAACCTGTCTCCTCGCTGCCGCTCTCTTGGCGCTGCATGCCATTCCATTTCGAGTAATCGCGGCGGAAACTGAAATCCTGATGCTCTCCGGCACCGGCAGCGACGATACCGTGGACTGGGAATTCAAAGTCAACGGCGGGCGCAACGCTGACAAATGGTCTAGCATTCCGGTCCCTTCCAACTGGGAAATGCAGGGGTTCGGCACCTATCACTATTGGGAGGATTGGAACGAAACCCCGGCGCCCGATTCGCTTGGGCAATACCGTCACCGATTCACCGTCCCGGAGTCTTGGGAGAACAAAAGCGTAAGCATCGTCATCGGGGCCGCCATGACCGATGCCGAAGTACGGATCAACGGCGTATCCGCTGGTCCGGCACATCAAGGTGGCTTCTACCAGTTTTCCTACAACATCACCGACCTCTTGAAGTTCGGCGAGGAAAACCTACTGGAAGTCGACGTGCAAAAATACTCCTCGAACGAGTCTGTGAATCTCGCCGAGCGCCAGGCCGACTACTGGCTTTTCGGCGGCATCTTTCGTCCCGTTTGGCTGGAAGCGAAGCCTGCCGCCCACATCGATCGAATCGCCGTGGACGCCCGACACGATGGCTCCTTCACGGTCGACCTCTTCCTCAGCGGCCTCTCGAAATCCGCATCCGTTTCCGCGGAAGTC
Organism: Pelagicoccus sp. SDUM812003; assembly: GCF_031127815.1. Classification (NCBI taxonomy): domain Bacteria; kingdom Pseudomonadati; phylum Verrucomicrobiota; class Opitutia; order Puniceicoccales; family Pelagicoccaceae; genus Pelagicoccus; species Pelagicoccus sp. SDUM812003. The sequence goes on from NZ_JARXHY010000002.1 coordinate 546,264, forward strand.
TTTACCCTCCAAGGGAAGCGCCTAACCAAAACAAAATCGCGACCGGTCGAAGCTGGACAGACCATCGCTCGGATCAGCGGAACCGCGAAGAACATAGAGCCTTGGTCTGCCGAATGGCCTAACCTGTACCAACTTCGCGTCACGCTTCGTAGTGATCGTTCAACGACACATTCGATGGACACGACAATCGGCTTTCGTACGATCGAGTTGCGACCGAAAGACGGTTTCTACCTGAACGGACAAAAGATCATCCTGAAGGGGGCGAACCGTCACAGCATTTGGCCTAGCTCCGGTCGGGCCACCAACGCCTCGCTCAGCGAGGCTGACGTGAAGCTGATGAAGGAGATGAACATGAACGCGGTGCGAATGAGTCATTATCCTCCGGATACGCATTTCCTAGAAGCCTGCGGTCGCCTTGGCCTCTACGTCATCAACGAACTCGGGGGCTGGCAGAAGAGCTACGATAGTGAGGTCGGCCCGCAGCTCGTCCGCGAAACGGTCACTCGCGATGTCAACCACCCCTCGATCATCATCTGGGCAAATGGAAACGAAGGCGGTTGGAATACCGATCTCGACGACGATTTCGCCCTCTACGATCCACAAAAGCGCCCGGTCATCCATCCCTGGCACAACTTCGGCGGCATCAACACCAGCCATTACGAAAACTTCGACTCTGGGCCAAACTGGTTCTTTCACGGCGAGGACCTGATCATGCCCACCGAGTTTCTGCACGGCCTCTACGACGGCGGACACGGAGCGGGACTCAACGATTGGTGGAAGCGCATCCAATCCCATCCACTCGGACTCGGCGGCTTTTTATGGGCCTTCGCCGACGAAGGCATCGTGCGGGAAGACCAGGACGGAGCGATCGACGTGGCAGGCAATCGCGCGCCAGACGGCATCGTTGGACCCTACCGCGAGAAGGAGGGCAGCTTCTATACCATCAAGGAAATCTGGGCCCCTATCTATCTTCCGAGAACCGAAGTCGATACGCTTCCGCCTTCCTTCGACGGGCGACTTCGCATTGAAAACCGATTCTCCTTCACCAATATCGATCAACTCAGCTTCAATTGGAAGCTACTCGCATTCCTTGGTGACAGCCTTGACGGCTCCAAAACGGAAATTGTCGAGACCGGCCGTATCGAGCCTCCCTCCGTCGCTCCGCTTCTAGATGGTTTCCTAGAAATGGAGCTGCCAGACGATTGGGCTAACAACGATGCCCTGACCTTGTCCGCCCACTATCCCGACGGCCGCGAAATCTACACTTGGTCATGGATGTTAAGCGATCCAAGCGCTGTTGCTGAAAGGCTGCTCGATAACCAAGATTCCAATACAACAATTGAAGAGTCAACTGCAGCGATCGTCCTACGAAACGGCTCGTCCTCTGCTGTCATTGATCGCAGCACCGGAATGCTCTCTCGCCTCGCGAACGATGATTTCAGTTCGCCACTCAAGAACGGGCCGATCCTACTGTCGGGCGAATCCGAGCTGCAGTCTATCGACGTGGAAAACGGCATCGTGGTAGCGAATTACGACGGGCCGCTCAAACAGGTATCCTGGGAGTTGCTTTCCGATGGTTGGCTCAAACTCGACTACACGTTTTTCCACCGCTATTTCGAGCCCACAGTCTACTTCGGCGTGTCGTTCGACTACGACGAGACGCAAGTCTCAGGAGCTCGCTGGCTCGGCAAGGGCCCTTACCGAGTTTGGAAAAATCGTAAGAAGGGAGCGGAATTTGGCATTTGGCAAAAAGCCTACAACGATACTGTCACGGGAGCCAGCTGGGCGTATCCAGAATTCAAGGGCTTCCACGACGATGTTTACTGGGCTCAACTGCAGAGCGACGCCACTCCGCTCGAAATCGTAATCGCGTCTCCCGATATCAATCTGCGGCTCTTCACGCCAAGCGAAACGGAAGAGCCCGCGAATACCCATGTCGATTTTCCTGCAGGCGATCTTTCCTTCCTGCACTCCATAGCCCCCATCGGCACCAAGTTCAAACCCGCCGCCAAGCATGGGCCCGAGGGGCAACCCAGCTGGCCACATCGCGGCGGACAAAGCTTCTCCGCGACGATTTTCTTCCGATTGACTCCCCCCTAATTCAATCGCTCGCCGATCCAGCCACGTCCCCCGAAACAACCGACGAAATTCGCCCACACCGAAGCCTCAGGTCGGCATCCCGACCTTCGAAACCTTCTACCCGCTGAATACCGACCCGTATCAGGATACCTGAACCTTTGGGGTCGCCTTCCTCGCCAGCTGGATGCCCGCCGCTAAGCTCCCGCCCACCGAGGCCCTGAGAGCGGAATAAGTCTGGATCCAAAGGTGGAACGCGGCCTCCGGACGCGTTCGAAAGACGTCTCAGTTCCGAAAACGCTCCAAACGTAATTCCCTATTGTTCGGTTTCCCGGCCGGCGACAGTATTAAGGAGTAACAGCATGACTGAAGACTCCGAACTCCTCCGACGCTATCGCGAAGACGGTTCCCGCGACGCTTTCGCAGAGATCGTCAACCGCCACATCGATCTCGTCTACTCGGTCGCCTCACGCCAACTCGGCGAGTTCGCCCATCTCGCGGGCGACGTCTGTCAGCTCGTCTTTCTCAACCTCGCCCGCAAGGCGCAGCACCTCAAACCGCAAGTCGTCCTCTCAGGTTGGCTCTACCGCAGCGTCCTGCTCGCCGCCAAGGACGCGCGACGCAAGGAAATCAGGCGACGCCAAAGGGAAAGGACCGCTATGTTTCAAGAGGAAGCCATCGAGAGACCGCACGAAAACTGGGAACAAGCGCGACCACTGATCGACGCCGCGATCTGCGATCTCAGCCAGTCCGACCAAGCCGCCATCGCCTTGCGGTTTTTCGACGAGAAAAGCCATGCGGAAATCGGGCAACGTCTCGGCATTTCGGAAGACGCTGCTCGTATGCGGGTCAAACGGGCCCTCGAGAAACTGCACCACCACCTCGCTCGCAAAGGCATCAAATCCTCCGGCGCCGCGCTCGGTCTGGTCATCGCCGGACAAGCTTCCATGGCGGCCCCGTCCGGCCTTTCAGCAGCGATCGTCCAACATTCGCTGACAGAGCTGTGCGTCGCGTCCAGCGCCTCGACGGTCAACGCCGTGATCAACTTTATGAATACAACGAAAGCCGCTAGCGTTTCCCTTTCGATCGCCTCGGTCATCGCAGCCGGTACCCTCGTGTACTTCTCGAGCCAGTTCGCCGCAGCGAACGAAAACCTCAGCCACGCCCGACTGGAGTTCGACCGATACCAAAACCTGCTCGCCGAAGCCCGATCCCTCAGAGCCGAGCTCGCTCAGGCTGGCGAACGCGAGATTTCGCCAGTCTCGCCCGCTTCGCCCCCACTCTCTATACACGGGTTCACGGAAGAGGAGTTCGAGGTCGAACTGGAAGCTTGGGTGGAGCGAGCCGACCATCTGGCCGAATACGTCGCTCGAAACCAGCGGTACCACATACCCGAACTCGACGACGCCGACGTCGCCCTCTGGATGGACTCGGTCAAAGAAGGTCCGCTGCAAACGGAGGCCGACTACCGCAAAGCCCTTTCCCGGCTCAGAGAGATGGCGAAACAAGAGTCCACCAAACAACTCACCATCGCTGTGCGCTCGTATCTAGAAGACCATGACAACCGACTGCCTCGTTCGATCGCCGAGCTTGCCGCCGTCACCGACCTAGAGCTCGATCCCGCCATTCTAGCAAGATACCATATCGATCGAAGCGTTGGCGAACGTGCCACCGACTCCGACAGCCGCAATCCCATCCTTAAGGAAGAGCCCGTCGATCCCATTTGGGAGGCGGTTATTTCCATCTACCCTCGCGGCATGATGAATCACTACAGCGTCGGTTTCAGCCTCGACGGAGCCTATTATCGATTTGAAAAAGAGCACGGCCGCGCTCCGCATAACGACCAAGAAATCGCCCCCTATCTCCCCGATTCGGCTTCGCAGGAAACTATCGCTGAATACAACGCCGCCAGATCAACGCCTATCGCATTCGACTCGAATACGATGTCAGCAGACAAGTAGGTAAGCGATGAATACGAGAATCAAACTCAGCTTCGCAATTGCGGTTTGTCTGCTCGTGGCGACAGTCGCTACGAGTCTCCACCTCGCGCAAAAAGCGCATGCGCTCGATCGTCAAGCGGATGCCCTGCAGGTTTCCGATCTCGAACAAAAGAAGGTCGTCGAAGCGATCGAACAGCTGCGGGCGGAAATCGCCCTTGTAGAGAGTCAAGAGCCCGAGCCAGATGAAGAGCCCCAAACGCAAGATAGCTCGCAACCCACGCTCCAATCGACCCCAGAAAACAGCGTCCTCGGCGACTGGCTGAAGCGCGTCGAGCGCCTTTCCGATTTTCTCAGGGCAAATCCATCGCTCGCCATTCCAGAGATGGGAAACCTGACCCCAAACGATTGGCTAGACGTTACCAAGTTCCGAAGCATCGAGACCGACGCCGATTTCCGCATCGCCCTGGCTAAGCTTCGCCAGATCGCAAAGATGCGCCAAGCCGAAGCTATTCAACACGCTTTTGCGCAATACCTGAAAGACTCCGATGGCGAACTTCCCGCTGATTCGTCCGAGCTCCTCGCCTATTCGAACGGCGCATTCGACCAGACCATCATCGAACGCTATCAGATCAACCCAAGCGGAAAAATACCCGAAAGCCCACACGCTTCCACATTGATTCTCGTTGAAACAGATGAATTCGTAGATCCGCTCTGGAACTCTCGCCTGACCTTCAGAAAGGACGGAATCTACGGTGTTCATCCTTCGCACGAGTACAAGCAGAGCCGGATCCAAGACGCCCTCCAGCGGTTCGAGACCGAACACGGACGCGCCCCCTTGAACAGCGCGGAACTCGAGTCGCTCGTTTCCGAAGAATACAGAACGAATCTCTCCGAACTGCTCGAGAGCATCACCTCGCCGGTCGAACTCCCGTAGTATTCTGCATCTGGTAGATCAACTCCGCCGAAACTTGGCTGACAGCCTACTAAATCGCACGGTAGAGCCGCCCCAAGACATAGGCGATTAGCTCGCAGGAACCTGCCTTATGAGGCAGGCAAGGTTGCAAGAGCTTTTTGTGCCTTTTCGTGGCAATTCCAAGTAAGCACGAAGCGCACACCTGCCTTGGATTCTGACGGTCACCACGGAACTCGAAAGAATCTGGCTGGGTTTCGAAATAAAAAGCGCATGGTTATACAAAGAATTCGCAGCTGCCTAACCTTACGCTGCGTCGGCTAACCACCAACCCCAACGCGCTTACGATGAAATCGATACTCCAACCGCTGATTCTAATCGGGATTTTAACCGCCGCTCTGGCCACCGCCTCCGCCCAGCCAGCAGATTGGCCCGACTTCTCCAAGCCGCACTCGGACATTCCGGTCCACGACCCGGTCATGGCTAAAGAAGGCGATACCTACTACCTGTTTTGCACCGGCATGGGCGTTGGCGTCTGGTCATCTCCCGATCTCAAACAATGGGTGCGGCTCGATCCCGTTTTCAGCGAGCCTCCCGCCTGGGCAAAAGAAGCCGTACCCACTTTTCGGGGACATATCTGGGCGCCTGACATCTACCACCACGACGGCACCTACTACCTTTACTACTCCATTTCCGCCTTCGGCAAAAACACCTCCGCGATCGGCGTAGCATCCAACAAAACGCTTGATCCGGAAAGCCCTGATTTCGAGTGGGTCGACCATGGCAAAGTCATCCAATCCTACCCGGGACTCACCAACTGGAACGCCATCGACCCGAATATAGTCGAGGCCAAGGACGGCACCCCCTACATGTCCTTCGGATCCTTCTGGGGCGGACTGAAAATCGTCGAGCTCGCACCCGATCTCATCAGCCTCGTCGAAAAGGAACCAGAGGTGCTTCCCACCATCGCCAGCCGCAAAACCGATCCCGACGCCCCCAATCCCCCAGCCCCCGGCAACAATCCCGTGGACGCCGGCGGCAACGCCATCGAGGCGCCCTTCATTTTCCGCCACGGCGACTACTACTATCAATTCGCATCGATCGACTATTGCTGCCGCGGCGCCGAAAGCACCTACAAGATGATCGTGGGCCGCTCGAAAACCGTACTAGGCCCCTACCTCGACCGCGAAGGAAAACGCCTCGACCAAGGCGGCGGCACCATCCTCCTAGAAGGCGACGAAAACTGGTACGGCGTCGGCCACAATTCCGCCTACACCTTCGACGGCACCGACTACCTCGTCTATCACGCCTACGACGCCTCCCACGAGCGAGCCATAGCGAAGCTCCGCATCAACAAGATCGCTTGGACCGACGACGGCTGGCCAACCGTCGGCGAGCTGGTAACGCCTGAAGAAGAAGGGCGATAAACCAGCCCGGCATCAAACACCCGTATTCGTGAGCTTTATACAAGTGTAGCAAGCGAACGCTATCCATCCGAACGACCAAGGTAGGGCGGTCTGGCCCAGACCGCCGAGCTGCAGGATTCGAAAACGCCCATCCGCTCCATCGGCGCCCAGCGGCGGACTGGGCCAGTCCGCCCTACCCGCTCTTCCTCCTAGAAGGCGACTAAAACTGGTACGGCGTCGGCCACAATTCCGCCTACACCTTCGACGGCACCGACTACCTCGTCTATCACGCCTACGACGCCTCCCACGAGCGCGCCATAGCGAAGCTCCGCATCAACAA